>JBBRLW010000065.1:0-8647 GCA_038231115.1 Bacteroidia bacterium | reverse complement strand
AGCAGAAGGCGGAAGAGCAGCACACGAAAGCGGACATGCACATGAGTTTACTTCTAAGGAAGCTCGTGAAGCAGGAAGCCACAGCCACGACAACACTGGCCACAAAAACGATGACAATGAGAAGGATGGACGCTCATCCAACGGTAGCGGACGTAGCTCTTCCTCTGATTCAGATTCTAAAAGCGGAAGCCACTCCTCACATAAATCTGACGACAAAGATTCAGATTCTAAATCAGGAAGTCACTCCTCACACAAATCTGACGACAAGGATTCACATTCTAAGTCAGGAAGCCACAGCGAGCATAAATCTGATGACAAGCATTCCGATTCTAAAGGCGGAAGCCACAATTCTTCTTCACACAAATAGTCTGTAGAAAACTAAATCTAAGCCGCTTCGGGACAACCGGAGCGGCTTTTTTTTGCCATTTTTTTGCAGCTATAAAACTTATTCCTGATGCAGCGGGTTATATTTATCCAACACAACAGTATAAATATCGTGGACAATTCTCATTCAGACGACCAGCATCAAAAAGATGCACATAAAGCTGGATCCAATACGCCTGCTCCCAAAGCACAGGCAGCTGACCAATCTGATTCCAAAGCCGGACATAGCGGAGATGAAGACCAGTGGAGCGAATCTGATCTGATGCCTGATATCCGGGAAGCCTTCCAGGCCAATGCCGGAACTGAAGAATACGGTGGAGGATATGCCGGAAACAGTCTGGAAAACGAGCGCGAAGATGACAATGTCCAAAATGCGACGGGAAACCAGGGATCTTCCGCATCAGCTATGGATATCAATACTCAATCTCAAAATGACTCCGACGGAGACAGTCAGGAAATAGAGCCGGATACCTCCAACGCAGTATAGCGGCTTTAGCTGATATCAATATATTTTCAGGCGTACCAGCTCCGACATCTAGATTCAGAAATTGCCCTACTCTTCTCATGGCGCTTTCTTATGATATGTCCCCATTGCAGTATGTCGGATGAAATTTAAAACCCGGCCTGTTTATCGTATAAACTCAAGCCCATTTTATAATTATTTCCGATAAACACTCTATCGAAAACGCATCTGTTTCCGATTAATCATACTGATCCTTATCAATTCACTGAATATATTTGCCTGATGCATTTTTAGAAATGCTCCATTTACTACTTCCCGATGCCAGATCAAAATCAAATCAGTCCAAGTGACTTATATCCAATACCTGCCAATGAGGCGGAACGTCTCCAGGCACTGGAAGACTACCTCATTCTTGATACCGGTCCCGAGGACGCATTTGATAACCTGACCCGTCTTGCTTCCCTCATTTGCAAGACGCCTGTATCGCTCATATCTCTGATTGACTCCGAGCGGCAATGGTTCAAATCGCGTCAGGGCTTTGATGCGGCTTCTACACCTCGGCGCATATCTTTCTGTCAGCATGCCATCATGCAGGAAGAGGTGTACGTCGTGGAGAATGCTGCTGAGTCTTCCATTTTTGTTAATAATCCGCTCGTCACCGGCGACTATCATGTCCGATTTTATGCCGGAGCTCCACTAATTGATCCCAACGGATTTATCCTTGGAACGCTCTGCGTATTAGATTCCGAGCCAAATCACCTGAGCGATGAGCAGATTGAAATGCTCCGGCTCCTCTCGGGAGAAGTTGTCCAGAATCTTGAGCTGCGCAAGCGCAATTATGACCTCGAAAAGGCGCGCAAGAGGGTAGAGGACACCCAGAAAATAAAGGAAGAGTTCTTTGCCAATATGTCCCACGAAATCCGCACTCCTATGAACGGAGTCGTCGGGATGACCAGCCTGCTCCTCAATACAGCGCTCACTAAGGAACAGAAAGAGTACGTCGAAACAATTCGCCTTTCCGGAGACTCTCTGCTGACCATCATTAACGATATCCTCGACTATTCTAAATTCGAAGCCGGAAAAATTGAGCTTGAAGTTCAGTCCTATGAGATTCGCAATATTATCGAAGAGTGCTTCGAGCTGCTCAGCATTCAGGCTGTCAAAAAACATATCGATCTCCTGTATTCAATTGATGAGAATGTTCCCGAGGTCATCAGTGGAGATGTCACCCGTATCCGTCAGATTCTTGTCAACCTCATATCCAATGCCATCAAATTCACCGAAAAAGGCGAAGTAGAAGTCACCATACGTCTGGCCGGGAAGTCTCCTATGGATGAGTACGAGATAGAATTTGCCGTCCGTGATACCGGTATCGGTATTAAAGAATCTGAAATTGGACTCCTTTTCTCTGCCTATACCCAAATTGACGCATCCAATACCCGCAAATACGGAGGTACCGGATTGGGTCTCGCCATCGTTGCCAAGCTCGCCGCCCTCATGGACGGAAAAGCATGGGCCAGCTCTCAATATGGTGTAGGATCCATATTTTATTTTACCATCGAAGTAAAAGAAGGAGAATCCGATGCAGCCAGTACGCTTCCCGATATGATCGAGGCCGTTAATGGGAAAAGTATACTCATCATCGACGATAATACCACCAACCTCAAAATACTGACACGCCAGTGCGCCTACTGGAATATGAAGCCTCAGGCGGTCAAGGGAGCTGCTCCGGCTTTAGATCTCCTAAAATATGAGTCATTCGATATTATCGTTGTAGACCTACAGATGCCTGATATTGATGGCCTTGACCTTGCATATCAGATACGTTCCAACAAAGCGACCTCACAAATTCCAATTATACTCTTCAGCTCCATCGGATTTCTTCCACAGGGCAGAGAGCATTACCGGAGCATATTTTCCTCCGTTATTGAGAAGCCTCTGAAATACCGTCAGCTTCTTACTGCCCTTTCCTCTTCTTTCCGCAGACATTCCCAGCACCTGGAAGTCATGAATATTCCCGCCAAAGCGCGTAAAAATGCGGACCTCCGTATGAAAGTACTCGTTGCCGAGGATAATGTCATCAACCAAAAGCTCATCAATAATATCCTCGCTAAAATAGGATACAAAGCAGATCTCGTTAGCAATGGATTGGAAGCTGTAGAAGCGCTCCGCCGCCAGGAGTATCATATTGTCATGATGGATGTTCAAATGCCGGAAATGAACGGACTCGAAGCCACCGAAGTTGTCCGCTCTATGTTCCACGCCCGTAAGCAGCCCATCCTTATCGCCGTTACTGCCAATGCCACCGAGCAGGACAGGAAGCAATGCCTCGATCATGGTATGGACGATTACCTCAGCAAGCCCTATAAAATTGATTCAATCAACGAGAAGCTACAGGTATGGGAACCCATTATCAAAGAACGCTTCGGAGAATCCTTCCCCGCCGAAACCTTCATTTACGTTGATTAATCGCTTATAAATCAATTGACAAGAGATAGAAAGAAATAGTCCTTAGGTTAATCCTGACTAAGAAGTTTTATGGCTTAACGGATAGTCCGGACTGTAGGCGCACTCCAATCGCGGAAGCCTTGCCATATTCTGCTGCTTTCCTTCCAAATTCTGCTACAGCACTTTTCACTAATTTTGACCTCCTAATGCAGCTCAAAACAAATATCAAGTTCGGAGAAGTATCCAGCCTTACCGATGCACGCTACGCCGCAGGTATCGGAGCCGCTATGATCGGATTCAACTTCAACCCCGACCATCCCAATTTTATTGATACCGAAAAAGTCAAGCAAATTGCCGGATGGATCCAGGGACCCGAGTACGTCGGCGAGTTTGACTTCAACAACCCCGACCTCATCCGCGAAACCGCCACCGAGCTTGGACTGGAATACATCCAGCTGAACTTTCAGGACATTCTCAGCTTCGAGGCACTTTCCGATCACCGTATTATCCAGTGCATAAACCTTGACGGCAAACCCATAAATCAGCTGAATGCAGAACTCGCTCCCTACATGGGAGCAGTTGACTTTCTATTGTTGACTTTCTCATCTGCCGCCGCTCAGGAAAATTTTCTCTCCCAGCCAGCCCATGTACAATGGATTCAAATGTTGTGTGACAACCATCAAATCCTCTTCGGATTTATTTTCACCCCGATCAATATCATGGATATTATTGATACGCTCCAGCCATTCGGAATTAACCTTCAGGGCAGCCCCGAGATTCGCCCGGGATTCCGGGATTTTGATCAGCTCATTACCCTTGTCGAGCTTCTCGAGGCAGAGTCCGATTAATTTCCGCCCTTGATCATCTTTATTAGCGACCGGCCAAATGCCGATTTCTGCAAACTATTCAGCAGATGAATCCGCGCAAACCACACACGCTGCTTTATTGATGTCCCAAATTTCCGCTCAAAGCTCTCCCGCACTTCCGCCAGACCCTTCCCGATCTGCTGTGAGCTGACGCCATCCGGCTCAAAGCGCGCTATCGGCTCTTCCAGAAACAGATAAGGCTCATCCGCAATCCGGATGAGCAGATCATAGTCCATAGCAATCTTTTTGGACTCCGAATACAGTCCATGCCGCTCATACACCCCTCTCCGGATGAACATCGTCGGATGACCCGTCTGCCGCATTCCCCGGAATAACAATTTCCGGTCAAATGCCTTTCCTGATTTGACCCATGACCCGCTCCGCATCTGATAATACATTCCATGAAGCCAGCTGATACCTGGATTTCGCTCAAATGCCTGATGAACAACATCTAAAACCTGTGGCGAAGCATAAGTATCCCCGGAGTTCAGCAGATGGATTATATCTCCCTCAGCATTGCGCACACCCTTATTGAATGCATCGCTGATCCCCTGATCCCGCTCCGATATCCAGCGCCGGTAATGTGGCTGCGCATGGAGGCTCAGATAGCCCCGGATCTCATCCTTTGTAGAGCCATCAATAATCAGATGCTCATACGGTAACAGCCTCTGCTCATCAATACTGTTCATGGTTTTCTTGAGTTCCTCAAGATTATTGAAGCATATCGAAACTACGCTGATTCTGTTTTGTTGGGACATATACAGTGCAAAGTTAATTTTCACAGACCCTTTATATTTCAATCAGCAGATTTAACCCATCTTTGTTCCTTGACTTACCAACCTGCCACTACTTTTGTCCTGAAGGCTCAGGAAATGCGCGACTTTGAAAAGACGGTCATCCAGAATGCCGGAATTACCGACGCCACGCTCATTGACCTTTCTGCCGAAGCCTTCGTCAAAAAATTTGATGAAGACCATCCCGATGCCGTCGATGTAACTGTTTTCTGCGGAAGCGGCAACAACGGAGCTGATGGCCTTGCCATTGCCCGCCTCCTCATGGTAAAGGATAAGCACGCAGTTACGCTCGTGCTTCTGCCCGGAAGTAAATCCTCTGATTGCTACAGCCATAACCTCCAGCGTCTCAATGAGATACGTAGCTTCGGATTCCGCATTATAACTGTGGAAACAGAGCCCCAGGTCAATGAGATCCGCCTGGGGAAAAATACGGTCATTATTGATGCTATTTTCGGCATCGGAGTCAACCGGCCTATAGAAGGCATATCCCGCCGTGCCATTGAGCGTATAAATGCGTCCAGAGCCAGAGTTATTTCCGTGGATGTACCCTCAGGAATGTACTCCGATGAAACTACGCCCGCCGGAAATATCATCATCACAGCCAATGAGACCTACACCATGATGTTTCCCAAGCTGAGCTTCATGATGTCCGATAACATGCCCAAGCTCGGAAAATGGACTGTCCTCAATCTACGCCACCAGGGAGAATTTGTAGAGCAGTGGTTCACCACCGAAACCTCTCCCGATGATATTACCTACGGCGGAATGGGGCTGCGTACCAAATTTATTCCCCGCGATCCCGCTGCCCACAAAGGAATTTTCGGTCATGTCCTTGTAATTGCCGGAAGCCATGGAAAAATGGGAGCGGCATTGCTTTGTGCCAACGCGGTCCTCCGTACCGGAGCCGGACTGTGTACCATATATGCGCCTGCCTGCGGATATGATATTCTTCAGTCTCAGCTACCGGAAGCAATGGTCGAAACCGATCCGGAAGAGAAATATATTTCCCGCCTTCCTGAAAACCTCGATCGCTACCGCGTTATCGTCATCGGACCAGGACTCGGACAGCATCCGGAAACGGCACAGGTACTTCGCCAGCTCCTGACGCAGGTGACCAATACGCCCATAGTGATTGATGCCGATGCCCTCAATATCATCTCTGCCGATGATGATATGAAAAAATTGTTAGGGAAACATTGTATTCTCAGTCCGCACCCGGGAGAGTTTTCCCGCTTCACGCATGACGTAGAAACAGATTTTGAGCGCCATCACCTGGCAATGAGCCTCACCCGCGAGCTTAAATGTATTCTTGTGCTGAAATCAGCCTGTACGGCTACCTATGCGCCCCGCTCTGTAAATCTGTCTATGGATAAAACCGACCTGACCGTCCATTTCAACGAGTCCGGAGGTCCTGCCTTAGCCAAAGGAGGCTCAGGCGATATTCTCGCAGGGATAATTGCCGGAATGATTGCGCAAAATTCAGATACGGTACGCGCTGTACAGCAGGCCGTATTTTTACATGGTGTGTGTGGGGATCTGGCAGCAGAACGTCTCTCGGAGCGTTCCGTACTTGCGCGGGATGTTTTACAACATATCTCAAGGGCTTATCGCCTGCTGCTCTGAGGGACATCCCTCAGATAGCTCGAAATACTTGTAATGTAGTCGGCGAAGGCCTCACGGCCAGGTGCGGTAATCGTGCAGGTCGTGAAACCCGTACCATCATCCTTTACCTTTTTTTCGACGTGTATGTACCCTACGCTCTCAAGCTTCCTGAGCTGAATACTCAGATTCCCTGACGTAGATTGCGTCACATTCCTCATGGGAACAAATTCCCAAACTGATTCCTGATGCAGCAGATACATGATCTTTAACCTTAGGGGCTGATGAATCAGAATATCCAATTCATCCAAAGTATAGTGTTTTTTTTCTCCTACGGACTCTTCCATTTGTATCGTCCCCCTTTTTCAATTACAAATATAGAGCATTGATTTTGTGGAATCTGACTAAAACAAAAAAGGGGAGTGAATTAATTTTCACTCCCCTTTATCTCAAAAGTTTATGCCGTGAAGTTACTCCTTCACAATTCTCCGGATGACCGGAATTTCATTCCCTCCGCTTATCTGAAGCAAATAAATGCCTGAATGTAAATCACTTACCTGTATCTCAGTGGTATTAATACCGTTTACAATTTTAACTGACTGTTGAGAAACTTCTTTCCCCTGAATATCTCTGATCGTGAACAGCATTTGTCCTCCGGATATGGCATTCATCCGGACAGTCAGAACCTCATGGCATGGAATCGGCATTATCTGCACTGCTTCAAGCTGACTGATTTTTGACTCTTCAATTCCGACGGCTGCCGTAGCTGAACAAAGATTCCCCTTGATGATCTGACCGCGCAGCTCACCACTCGGATTATTTGCCGTGTGGATGTTTAGATAATCTTTCCCAGACGCAATATCTCCAATCAGCATCGGATCGTGCATATCAACGCTATCCGGCGCTGTCCAGGTACCCAGCAAATAACGGTCGCTGGTATAGCTCGCTGTAATATCATGGATCACAGGTCCGGCTACGCCTACTGCTCCGCTATGGAAATGCGCGCTCTTGAACACGCTGGTCAGTGGTCCCGTTTTAACTTTATAGCTAATCTGATCGCGGTTGCGGTTCAGGGTAACAATCCCAGCTCCGTAAGGTGCCGGACTTACTGCCGGAGTCTCCTGATCTCCACAAAGGTCAAACAGGAAAGGCTCCTTCGTAAACGGAACAACCTGCCCGCGCACTTCTCCTTCCGGAAACTGCTTCGTTGCAATCACCGCATAAATATCTCCTGATAACAGGCCTTTCTTCAACAGATCATATCCGTCAACGGTAATATTGGCTCTCAGAACAGTATAAGGATTCGGTCTTGCAAAAGTCCCGATCAAATCAAAGATGCTGCTACCGTTTTGTCCCGGACGTCCTGCCGCCAGATAAGCACCTCTGACACTATCCACCGTACCTGATCCAACCAGACCTGTGTACAAGGTGTCAAGAGTAGGGGAGAGCGTCATGACAATCTCTCCGACCGTATTTGTGCCCGTAGCCGGAACCACATTTTTTCCGTTCAGATAGCTGTTCAGCTGGATTCCCTGACGCATTACAAACTGACCGCGTATTTCTCCCTTCGGATACGCCTTCGTTTTCACCTGCACAAAAAACAGTGATTTGTTCAGAGAGTCATAGAAGCTCTGCGTCTTATTGCTGAGGTCGATTTTTGCAGACCTCGCATTGTTAAGACCTGTATTGACCGGCAGCGTTGCTACTATAGTTCCGGAATCCATAAGTCCTCCGCCTCTGAGCTCGAGGGAAGTGATATCTGAGGATAACCGGTTGCTCAGCACGCTGATCGTCGCTGATTTCCTGTCATCTGATATTTTAAGCGTCGCCGTTGCTGACGATAAGGAGTAGTTCGGCGCGGAGGGTCTTACAGCGGTATTAACTAAAGTAGCAAAAAGGACTCTGTCCTTCTCTAACATCAGCTGACCTCTAATCTCTCCATTCGGATAAGCGCTGGAATGCACATTGAAGTACACTCCTTCTTTGATGAGCTTGATCAGCTCATCCTTCTTGCTGCCGAAGCTATTCACCATGTGGACGCTGATATGATTATTCCTGATATATGGAGTCAAATCCAGGGTAACGCCTCCGTT
>JBBRLW010000064.1:0-8730 GCA_038231115.1 Bacteroidia bacterium | reverse complement strand
GCTATACGTACTACCGGATGGCGCGCCGGTTGCCGTAAACTTTTCTACCAAAGGAGCACATCCTTTAAATGTAGTAGCTGAAAAATTGAGGCCTGAGCATGGCTGCGCACTCATTATCTCGGGGGGAAATTCTCCCAAAACAATCAGTATGCTGTAAATCAAGTACCTGTTGAGAAATTTTTTCAACATGGGAGCTTGGCTGTTGTAGAACTTGACCGCGTAAATATAAGCTGATTTATTTACAATTACATAACAAATCCCATACAACATTTACATTCCCCTGTACGGCATAGCTATCGAATCCCTAACTTTGCATTTTAGATTCAGTCTAAATAAAAATAGTGTGACTCTGGCCGAGCTTAAAATTGGGGATACCGCCATCATTGATGAAATTCAGGACGAATACATAGCCCTGAAGCTTATCGAGATGGGATGCCTGCCCGGAAGCAGGGTCAGGCTCCGGCTTATTGCCCCTTTCTACGATCCGATTGCTATAGAAGTCGCTGGAAATCTCATTTCCCTCCGCCGCGCCGAAGCCGGATCCATAACCGTTCATACGCTCCATACCAGGCATCATAAGAAGAGGTGAGCAAATATCTGAAAGTTACCATTGCCGGAAATCCCAATACCGGAAAATCGTCCCTCTTTAATGCCCTGACCGGACTCAATCAAAAGACGGGGAATTTCCCCGGCATCACCGTAGAAAAGCTCACCGGATATCTCAAGCTTCCTTCGGGACAAACCGTTCAGCTCACGGATCTGCCGGGCACCTATTCCCTGTTCCCCAAATCCGCTGATGAAGCTGTACCTCTGGAGATTCTATCCAATCCATTCCATGAGCATTATCCGCACCTGATCATTTTCGTAGCCGATGCCTCAAACCTGACCCGCAACCTGGTGCTCCTGACTCAGCTGATTGACCTCCGTTTCCCTGTCATTCTCGCCCTCAACATGAAGGATCAGGCCGATCTTCAGGGCATCGATATAGATGTCGAGGGTCTCAAAAAATCCCTCGGCATTCCCGTGGTCTGTACCAACGGACGCACCAAGCTCGGTATCAAAGAACTCATCGGAGAAATACAGCGCGGCACCGATACCTCTCCGTGTACTTTCATCAATCCGGAAAAGCGCTACCCCATTCCGCTTGAAAAGCTCAAAACCGATCTGCACCTCTGCAATGCCTATCAGGCGCTACTTTCTCTGAGCCGTTTCCAGATTAGTCCCCCCAAAGAGCTATCCGTCAAAGAATTAATCACCGAGCTTAAAACAGACTATAAATTCGATTCCGGTACATGGCAGCGGGAAGACCTGCTCTACCGCTACAAGCAGGTCGCCAAGCTCGTAGCCCTGCATGTTCACGTAGAAGAACACTCCGCCTTTAAAAAGCGTCAGGAACGTATGGATCGAGTGATGACCCATCCCTTCTGGGGGTATATCCTCTTCTTTACGATCCTATTCCTCGTCTTTCAGGCCATCTTTTCCTGGGCCGAGCTTCCCATGCAATGGATTGAGAACAGCATCGGATGGGCACAGGATAAAGTCCACGAAATTCTCCCCGCAGGCATCCTCGCCAACCTCATCGCCGATGGAATCCTCGCCGGTCTCTCTGGAGTGCTCGTATTTATTCCGCAGATCGCTTTCCTCTTCTTTTTCATCGCCCTTATGGAGGATACGGGATATCTGGCCCGCGTTGCCTTCATGATGGACAGGCTCATGCGCCGATTCGGACTCAACGGAAAATCCGTCATCCCCCTCATTAGCGGAACCGCCTGCGCCGTTCCTGCCATCATGGCCGCCCGAAATATAGAGAATACCAAATCTCGACTGATTACCATCCTCGTAACGCCGCTGATGAGCTGCTCCGCGCGCCTGCCCGTCTTTATTCTCCTCATTGGAATCATCATTCCCGAAGGAAAATCATTCGGATTTCTCTCCAATCGTGGACTTGTACTCATGGGAATGTATATCCTCGGATTTCTCGCCGTCATTGCAGCCGCCTGGTTTTTCAACCTCGTCCTGAAATTCAAAGAAAAAAGCTATTTCATCCTCGAGCTTCCCGTCTATCGCAGTCCCAATTGGAGAACTGTCTGGCTGACCGTCTATAAGCGTGTTCGTACTTTCGTCACAGAGGCCGGAAAAATCATCATCGCCATATCCATTGTACTTTGGTTCCTCTCCAATTTCGGACCCGGAAGCAGCCTCGAGCGTATCGACGAGAAATATGCCGAGCAGCAAAAGATGCATCTCCACCCTGCTGCCGAGCTTGAAAAGCTCCGCAAAACCGAGCGCCTCGAAAAATCCTTTGCCGGACGTATCGGAAACGCCATCGAGCCGGCCATTGCGCCGCTCGGGTATGACTGGAAGATCGGCATTGCCCTCGTAACCTCCTTCGCCGCCCGCGAAGTATTTGTAGGCACTATGGCGACCCTCTACGGACTCGAAGGCGAGGACTCCGATCTCCGCTCCGCCATGATCCGCTCCCGCGACCGCGACACCGGAAATCCCGTCTACACCTTCGCTACCTGCGTATCGCTATTGATATTCTATCTCTTTGCCCTTCAGTGCATGAGCACCGTCGCCGTCACCTACAAGGAAACCGCCAGCCTCAAATGGACACTCATCCAGTTCTCCTTCATGGCCGCCTTAGCCTATTTCTCCAGCCTGATTGTCTATCAGCTGTTGCGGTAGAGAAGTGATACGCTTAACCTTTGTGAGGATAACAAATTCGGCGACGAAGTCATCAAAGCTATAAGCCCATATTGATGACATTAGGATAAATACAATCCACCCACCTTTCCTCCCAATCCCTTAAATTTGATCTACCATGCTTCGCCGTACAACGCCATACTTCTGCCTGATGCTGATCCTGTCCGGGTCCCTCACTGCGCAGAACAAAGCGATGGATACCCTCAGTATGCAAAACACGACCGTAGAGCATCATCGGATGACATGGGCACCTGTCGATCATATTGACTCCTTTTCCCAAAGCCTCGCCTCCGGAGCTTCCGTAGCTGCCCTGCTCCAGCAAAGGACTTCCTTCTATTTCAAGGACTATGGCCCGACCCTCGCCACGCCTTCCCTCAGAGGAATGTCTGCCTCTCAGACAAAGATTTATCTCGAATCCCTACCGATCATCAGCGCTACCCTCGGAACCTATGACGTATCCCTGCTGCCTGCTGCCCTATATGATGTATCCGTACTCTACGGATCCGAATCCATGCGCCTCGGCCCGGGCGGATTCGGCGGCGCCATTGCTCTCGAGCGCAAGCCTATCCTTTGGACACCAAAGACATCAGCCACCATCCGCTATGGATATAATACGCTCAACAACAATCAGATAGATGGAGAGCTACTCCTCGGAAGCAAGCGCCTGCGTTCTGCCACAAGCTTTTTAATTAACGATTATCGCAATCAATACACCTACAAGGATATTCTGAGCTACGGTGCACCGGAAGTAGTCCAGCAACATGCCCGCTCTTCTCAGCTGAACCTTGCCCAAACCTTCGATTACCGCCTCCGGAAACACCAGACCCTCAGCCTGTTTGCACAAATTCAGCAGACTTCTCGCGACATTCCTCCGCCGCTGACCGTCGCTCATAACGCCGAAGACAAATCAGATAGCAGTCTGCGGATCATGCTCTTGCACAATTACACGCCCGACAGCGGAAAAGTCAGCTTCCTTAAATCCAGCCTCGGATTTTCGCGCGAAGCCCTCCGATATACCAATCACCTCGCCGCCATCCGCTCTGTTATCAACGTCGATAAATACTTTGCTCAAACACAGCTGGAATTTAATTTCAGCAAGCTCCGGAGCAGCACCACCCTCCGCCATACCTCCGATATCGCAGGCTCCCCGGGTTTCACCGATCTGAAATATCAGCACCGCACCATGATCATCCAGCATCTGAGCTGGCAATATGCACGTAACAAAGTTCTCGAAGCCAATATCATCGAAGAAGTATCCAACGGGCACCTCATCAATCCGGCGCGTTCCCTTGCACAGGAAAGCCGTATTCGCCTTGGGTCTAAATTCAATCTTATCAATCGTCTCGGATATCTCATCAATTATAATCTTCCCTCCCTCAATGATCTCTATTGGTATCAGGGCGGAAACCCCAATCTGTTACCGGAACGCCTGCATGGAGCGGAGTCAAACATTGCACTGGAAAACAGAACCGAGCATATCCTTGAGTTTCGTGCATGGCTGTACCGGGTCCAAAACTGGATCCTGTGGCTCCCCGTCAATGGTGGATTTTTTGCGCCGCAGAACATCGCTCAGGTCAGGAGCGGAGGTATCGAGCTGAAAGCCGCCAAACAGTTCCGGATCCATAACCGCTCCGTGTTACGTCCAGAAATACTACTGACCGTACAGCGCGCCGAGCAGATCAGTCCCAGCCTGAAACAGTGGACACAGCTCCCCTACACGCCCCTATCCTCTATGAAGCTCAATGTAAGCTATGAATGGAAACGATTTTATAGCCTGCTGAACATCAGCTATACCGATATCCGTTATACCCAGACCGACCAGACCGAGCCGCTATCCTCCTATACCCTCATCGGACTCAGCACCGGATACAAATTCAATCGCCATCTCAACATCAGCCTCGAAGGACAAAATCTCGGCAATTCCCATTATCAGACCGTCGCTTATTATCCGATGCCCGGCCGCTATTTCGGAGCCAAAGTGAGTCTGGGTACTAACTAAGAAATACGCTACTGATTCCCCACAAAGCTCAGGTTCAGTCCCTCAATCACGGATCTGGCCTCCGATCCCAGCACCGTCACATGCCCCATCTTCCGGAAGGGCTTGCTGATCGGCTTGCCGTAATAATGCACATATACATCTGACTGAGCCAGCGCATCCGATAATCCTTCTAATTGCGCCGCACCCGATAGGCCTTCCGCGCCCAGCAGATTCAGCATCGCCGCCGGAGCGCGTAAGGACGTATCTCCCAACGGACTATCCGTAATACAGCGCAATAGCTGATCAAATTGCGAGCTGCCACAGGCTTCTATCGTATGATGCCCCGAGTTATGCGGACGCGGCGCAATTTCATTAACCAATACCTCTCCTGACTGTGTTACAAACATCTCTACCGCCAGAATTCCCACCAGCTCCAGACTTTGTGCCAATCGTCGCGCTATCTGATCCGCCTGTGTTAATACTTCGGCTGCATGCAGCGAGGGACTCGCCAGATAGTGTAACATATTTTTCTCCGGATGGAACACCATATCCACCGCCGGATATGTTCGGATTTCCCCTGAGGGATTCCGCGCTACAATAACCGCTATTTCTCCGGCAGCATTTACTGCCGATTCCAGCACCGAGGCGCCTTCCAATGCCCTCTCAATGTCAGCCACGGAATCCAGCTTATGCACACCCCGACCGTCATAACCCGCTCTACGGAGCTTCTGATACATCGGAAAACGATCAGTATATGATCTTATCTCAGATTTATCCCGAATCAGCACAAAATCTGAGCTGGCTATGTTATTTTCCCGATAGTATTGCTTTTGAAGTCCTTTATCCTGTACCATTCTGATAAGCTCCGGCTGCGGATACACCAGCACGCCACGCTTCCTGAGGTCAAATAGCGCTTCCGTATTGACGTGCTCAATTTCTATCGTCAGGATATCACAATGCGCGCCGAACTCCATTACCGCATCATAATCCGAAAAGCTGCCGCAGAAAAAATTGCGGGTCACTTGCGCACAGGGAGCCTCCGGATCCGGATCCAGTACCGAAAAGGTCACATTATAGCTCAGCCCCGCCTGGATAAGCATTCTGCCCAGCTGTCCGCCGCCTAAAATACCGATCCGTGCGCCATCAAGTCCCTTGTGTTTGTGTTTCCCCGTAGCGATCATTTCTGTGTTATAGTTGGAGGTGTTAGTATATCCGCAAAGCCGAGGAAGTCTATTACTGATGCATAGAAGCCCTGAGGCTGATCCGCATGGAGCCAGTGACCCGCATCCGCGACGGTCTCAAACTCTGCAATCGGAAACATCTTCAGTATATCCGATTCATCCTCCGGCTGAATATAATCCGAGCGTTCGCCCCGCAGGAACAGGGTGCGTCCGCTGAAATAGATATCCCCATCTATAGCGCCGGAAATATGGGAATAATTTGCCTTGATCTCTTCTAATCCGAATTTCCAGCAATAGCCTGTGTTATCATTATTTCGACCGAGGTTTTTCAGCAGGAACTGCGTTACCGACCATCCCAGCTGATGTTCACTGAGAATAATCTCCGCTTCAGATCTGCGTTTGAGCGTGGACAAATCCACCGACTCCAATGCAGCAATAATCTCATTATGCGTCGGTGGATAAGCCTTCGGCCCTATGTCCGCCACAACCAGATGATCTACCAGCGCCGGATAGCGTCCTGCCAGCTCCATCACTACCTTTCCGCCCATGGAGTGCCCCAGAAAATGTGCTTTCTCCAAATGATGATTCTTGCAAAACTCAGCCAGATCATCCGCCATTACGGCATAGCTCATATCCGGACTATGCGGCGATTTCCCATGATTCCGCAGATCAATTGTCCAGCATTGCATCTGCTCTGCGAACTTCAGCGCCAGGCCATGCCAATTGTCCAGCATCCCGAACAGCCCATGGACTATAATCAGATGCGGCCCCACATCCCCGTATTTTTTGAAATTCAGATGCATATTCCTGCCACAAATTTAGCGCTATTCCATATAGGGAAAGCTGACTATTGGATCAGCTCATTTCTCCGCTAATCATTGCTCAAAACGATCCGTAATACGCTCTGAATGTTTCCCAACCTGCTCCAGATGCGTAAACTTCCCCATACCGGTAGCCTCCATATTGACATAAATATTCTCCGCATTTCCCTTCGGAACCAGATATGTCTCATGCCACACTCCGACGACATCCGTTTTACCGAGCTTCCTATTGAACTCCACCCACAGCGGCAAATGCAGCTGAGATGGATTCCGCGCATAAGCCGTCAGCTCCTCTAAGGAATTCCAGTACTGGATAATAAGCGGCGCTGGAAAGCCATTCTTATAGATGCCTCCCAGATAACCGATGGAAGTCCCTGCCCTTTCCAATTCTCCAAACATCGCCGGAACCTGTCGGAATATCGGCAGCCATTTCCCGATGCTCCAGAGCTTATGGATACGCATCCCAAGGATAAAAACTACAATATCACGGTCCGGACGGGAATGGAAACGTCCTAAATTTATTTCGCTCATCAATTCAAAGATAACATATTGGCCAGCGATCAGTCATAAAAAAAGGCACTGAAACCAGATGAATATCTGACTCCAATGCCTTCTATTATTTATCCCTGTTAAGAGATTCTGAGAAATATCTACTGCTTAATCAGTCTCGAAACTTCACTGCCTGAGCGCAGAATATACATCCCCATAGGCAGGCTACTAATATCCATAGTATAAACCGATCCGCTTACGGTCTCCTGGCGGATAACCCGTCCGGATAGGTCTGATAATACGATCATTCGTCCGGCTAAAGGAGAATCAAAGCGCATATTTACCAGATCATTTGCCGGATTCGGATACACCACAAAGCCATGTGATGCTTCAGCGCGAACTTCCGAAACAGCATTCAGCGTACCATAATCTGCTGCAAAGCCCTCCGTGGAGGCACCTACCGCAAAAGAATCAATCAGCGTGCCCTTGGAGCTATACCGGAACACCTCATCGTTATGTACAAAATCCGACGTAATCAGATAATACTCATCCATAAGCTGATCATACAATCCATTGGCGAAGTTTCTTGACACAATTGGCGTAGCCTTCCGTGTAGCAAAATTGAATGTAGAAAGTGATCCATTAATATTCAGATACAGATTTTGCCCCATCAAACGAATCGGTGCCTGAACGGATGTAAAGCGGGTCGTATCCGTTTTGCCCGTCTGCCGATTGTATTTGAACGTCAGCGGCTTATCCGTATAGCTGATTGTTGAGCCATAGAAGAAGGAGTCGTTACCCGAAGCGCGGAAAATCCGGTCCGCCCCCCACTGAAAGCTCCCGATCCGGTTAACTCTTTTCTGCTTCGGAATCGCTCCTTTGAGGTCATACGTCGCAATAAAGCTCGTATCCGCCGATGGGAAATTTGCTGTATTCATCAATGCATATAGCGAATCGCCTTCCAGCACCAGATCCGCCACAAAACGATGTACGGATGTATCTGCATAGATCAGCTTCAAATCCGAGCTGCGGTAAAAAGCCAGATATCCGCTGGTAGCGCCAAATCCTTTGCCTATAATCAGCATATTCTTATACAGCTTGAGGCTGAAAATCGACTCCACATCCAGACTGTCAATCACTTTCAGCGTCGAAGTATTGTAGCGGTACAGCTTGGAATCCGCCGAAAAATATCCAGTATCCTGGCGGATGATCGCGCGGTTGGTAAACGACCCGGGGATCGAATCAAATTTCCTGACCGCCTTTTTAGACGGATCATAGCTGAACAGCTTGACGCGCTTATCTACTCCGAATTTGCCTCCGCTTACGAAGATGATCTGGCGTGTACTCGTCTGTGCCTCTGACTCCGTAAAGCCGGCCATCATAATCACTGATAGTACAGTGCCTAAGAAAAATTGTTTTAGTGTATTCATATTCAATTGTTTAATATCTGATCCTGCTCAGATGCATATTGACTCTGGAATACACGCAATAAACCGGATGCAGGCCACTCCGGAGCTAATGCCCATCAGAATATACCCTCCTGCACAAGATCTGC
>JBBRLW010000063.1:0-8766 GCA_038231115.1 Bacteroidia bacterium | reverse complement strand
CGTCGGCGGAAATGACTAATTCAGAGGCTTTGCCACGCGCCGAGACAGGGTCTTTGCCACGCGCCTCCTCCGACCGTCAGGTCATTTCGACCAGAGCGAGGATTGCGAAGTGAAACGAAGCTTTCCGAGCGCAGCGGAGAAATCTTCATCGCTAACAGAGCAGAGGCCTTGCTCCGAAGATTTCTCCGTTGCGTAATGCCAGCTCCGCTCGGCTTGAAGGCCTCCCTACGCGGCAAAACTCCAGTCGAAATGACGGACTCGGTGGTGTTGAATTTTGTTATCTCATTCAATGCCCGCAGCTTTCAAGCCGACATACCTCCAAACCCCACTATAGGGATCTTCATTCGCAGATGCTTCTCCCCCGCCTGCATTCTACAAACCCTGACGATCTTCCACTTATAAACCCGTATTGCCTTCGGCGCAGTTTTGGCGGACGCTGGTATCAAACAATGACTCAGCCGAAATTATATGCTATCCTGTTCATGCTGATAAGTATATCCGCGTGTAAAAAGTCGGATTCCAATAAGCCGGTGACCCTGATTGGGCCGGATGCATATATCTGCATCAAAAAGTCCGCACCCGATGCTGAGCCTGGGGAGACCGTCAAGCTCAACTCCTGCTCCTCGCCTAAGCTGAGCCGCTTTTTCTGGACCTTCGGCGATGGGCCAGATCAGGTGTCCGGCACTACGGTTTCCCATGCCTGGCCGCGGAAAGGCACCTACAGTATACGGCTCAACGGACGGGATGCACAGGGCAATCAGGTCATGGATGGATATGAGACTATGGTCATCGGAGAGCGTTTCCTCTCCCGCATCGAGATCAAACACATTGCCTTTCAGGATTCTATGGGACTCAACTGGCATAGCAACGGAACCGGTCCGGATCTATATGTCAGCATAGAGCCTGAGGATCGTGTCCACGATACCGCACACTACGAAACGCCCGTGGTTCCGAAGCTGCGACCCTCCGATCTTCCCCTGATGTTCGATGCCTCGAGCCGCTCGAAGCTCGGCAAGAAGATCTGGTATTTCCGCATCATGGACTATAACTATCCCAACACGCCGCAGCTGATGCGTCAGTACCGCGTGGATATGTCCACAATCAATGATAATCCGCATACCCTCGAGGCCGGTCTCGGCAGCGACTGGGATGTCCGCTTCTGGTACGAGCTAAGGTAGGAGAGATTGGGTAGGATGGATTGCAAAAAGTGCTATATTTGAGGTAGGAAATATCAGTTGAGAGATGGATATGTCAAATAAAGTAATAGTATTGATTGAAAGTCTGCTCGTAAGTAGAGATTGCGGATTAAAGTCCTTTGATTGTGATGCCTTCGCCACGCTCAAGACGAAGCACTTGGTAGGCTCAAAAAATATCGATTAGGTTTACAGCTTGAAATGAAGGAAATGGAATTCAAATATCAGGAAGATTATAAGCTGCTGATGGAGAAAGGAGAAATATGTCCGCCTGCAACCTATAAACCTAAAAATATTTCTCCGGCGTATAGATGGGTGTTGGATCCAATTGAGACACCGAGCAATTGGTTATCCCAATACCATAAAGACCCCATTCGATTTGCACCGAAAAATGGCTTAATCCAGTGTGAGGCTATGGCCTTGTCCTTCTTCTCAACAGAAAATGGATGTAAGTTGCGATTCAATGAGTTAAAGAAATTAATTGGGGTTAAAGTCAGTAATATGGGAACACATATTGCTGAGGGTCAAATTTTTGAAAAAGACGGTGTTAATAGTGAAGAGGATGAAAATTCGCATTTCAATCATCATTCTGCTATTGAAGCAAATTATATACAAAACTTCTTAAGAGCTAAGTTGATATGATCACTTTAGATGGAGATAAACTTGGAGTAAACACACTCAATATCTATTATTTGGGCGATCTAATATATTATGAGGGGCCACTGCTCAGTATATATAAAGATCGTAATAATCCAAAAGGATATTATTTATATAAATGGTGTGATAACGATAATGAATATCATCGTTGGGCTATTCTTAAAGTAAGTTTCTATGAGCTTATGAATTTTTTCAACGAAAAAATATCGCTCAAAAGTCTTATGTTTAAAGATCAGTTTATTTATTTCGTGGATGTTACGAATAGTATCGAAGAAAAAAATATGATTATAGTCAGCAAGGAAAATATCCCGGAAGATTATACTCCATCAAAGAATTCATTTTATAACACGAATGCTTTTACAACGTTTGCTGAATCATTCAGAAAGGAATTACAGTCTACCGCTATTACTTCTATTGAGCAGTTTTATAGAACAGGCGATCCCAACAAACATATTAGATTTGTCAGAGCTAATAATGAAGAGCTTGAACAAAATAATTTATCCTACGAACCCATTAGTAACATTTAAGCATGGAAACTATTAAAAAAGACAGCATCATTCAGCTTCTCAAAGAATGTGTTGTGAATTATAACAGGGAAACATCGTTTAAAGCAGGCGATATCGTTCAGTGGAAATCAGGCCTGAAAAATAAAAAAATACCGGTCTATAACCAGCCATGTATCGTTGTGGAGGTTTTGTCAGATGTTCTTTTTGATCTGGAGGCTCCTATCGCCAGTCCTTATTATAATGAAACGCTTAGCATCAAGCTGGGAATGATTGCTGAAAATGAGGAGTTCTTCACCTTCTACTACGATAAAAGCAGATTTGAAGTTATAAACGAAGACGTGTAGTTACCGCTTCCTCTCCAGGAATCTGTTCATTTAACATATACAGGTGCCGCTCCTACGGAGCTCTCATCTCGACCATATACGCCTGACCCAAGGCTAAAGCCCTGCGCTACGAACAGTGCCGCTCCTACGGAGCTTAAACCGCAATTCATAGCCACGGAGATCAATGGGATTATAAATCCCGCTATTCATCCGGCGACGGGATTATAAATCCCGTTGAGCGTGCAGGCGGGTCAAGCGCGTAGACGAACACACCCTCCACGAATGCATTGAGCTCCGAAGGAGCGGAGCCATGAGTAGCGCGGGGTTTCAACCCCGGGCATATAGATTGCATCCCCCTGATTTTCCAAACCCTCAGAACTTTTCTCGAAATAATTTGGTAATTAGTCAAACGACTGACTAATTTTGTCGTCGAAATCATGTCAACAGATAAAGACAGGAAAGACGATAAGCGGGAGCATATCCTGGATGCAGCGGAGGCGCTCTTTGCCGAGCATGGATTCCAGGCTACGTCCACGCGGATGCTGGCCTCGGCAGCGAGTGTCAACCTCGGAATGCTCACCTACTACTTTGGCTGCAAGGAAAAGATCTTTGAAGAGCTGATAGACAGGCGTATGGGATTCTGGCAGAAGAGCCACTCCGCTGTCATCCGTGATGGCAGAGACTATTGGGAGACCCTCGAGGAGATCATCTCTATCTATACGTCCCAGTACGTCAGGAACAAGCATTTTTATCAGATTCTCCACAAGGAAATATGGCACGGCACCCATACGCAGTTCAAGGAATTTGCCATCGGCGTGATTACCAATAAAAATCACGAAATGCTCCGTTTCTTTACTAACGGGATCAGGGACAAAGCTTTCCGCGAAGATATTGATATCCCTTTCCTGATGTCCTGCTTCTACGGAACCCTCTTCAATGTCCTCAAGCCAGAGTCCATGCAGATCCGCAGCCGGATGATGAATGAAGATAAGGACGTCCTATCAGACGATGCGATGGAAGCCCGTCTCAGCCGCTTTCTCAATCAGATCATGACCTGCTACCTCAAAAATTAACAGCCCTAAAATATCTCAAACCGCTCATAATGTTTTACTTTTACCACAATATATTTAACAAGATTAGAAATTCATTAGTCATCTGTATGGTATGCAGTACCGGACTGATGCTCAATGGCTTTTCCCTTAAGGCACAGGATATGTCCGCCGGTGGCGCATCGCGGACCATATCGCTCGATGAGGCCATCCGCCTCGGACTGGCCCAGTCCAAGCTGCTGAAAGTATCCGGACTTAGAAACGATGCCACCGCTTCCCGCGTGAAGCAATTGGTCAATGTGCAGTATCCTGCCCTGACCCTTGGCTCTACCTATACCCGACTGAGCAATAATATCACGCCCTTTACCATCCCCTTCAACGGACACGATTTTACGCTCAATCCACAGATTCTGAACCAGTTTACGAACCGCGTCGGAATCTCGCAGGTCGTTTTCGCCGGATTCCGTGCCCAGGCTACGCTGGAGTCCTCGCGTCTGCTGGCCAAAGCCGCTTCCCTCGATTATGATCGGGATAAAGCCGAGGTCATCAATACCATCATCACCGCCTATTATGCTTTCTACAAGGCGCAGCTGACTCGTGGACTGGTGCTCCAAAACATAGAGACCTCCAATGCGCGGCTTCAGGATACGAAGAATCTCGCTAAAAACGGACTGGCACTGGATAATGACGTGGTCAGGGTGGAGCTATCCACCTCTAATCTGCAGCAGAGTGTTGCCGAAATAGAGTCTGCCATATCAGTCAGCAATTATAATATGAACCTGATGCTCGGGCTACCGGAAAATACGATTATCAAGGTGGATGAGTCCTCGCTCTATCCGCAGAAATCAGTGCTGCCCCTGGCCTCCTATATGGATCAGTCGGCGCAAAAGCGTCCGGATCTGCTCGCAGCAGACTACCGCATGCAGTCCTATATGAAAACCCAAAAGGTAGTACGCGGGAATTACTATCCGGTGCTATCCGTCGGAGCCAATTTCTACGAGAATCGCCCCAATCAGCGGGTATTTCCGAATACCGATGCCTTCAAGGAAACCTTCGATGCAGGCCTTTCCCTCAGCTGGAATTTCACCACTTTTTATACCAACAAAGAAATCCTGAACGAAGCCCGCATCAATATAGACCAGGCAGCGGCGCAGAAGGATCAGCTTTCCGATGCTGCCCGCATGGAAATCAACGCCAATTACAGCGCCTATCTGCTGGCACAGCGGAAGATAGAGCTATCCGCGACGGCAGTACGCCAGTCAACGGAAAATCAGCGCGTTACAAAGAATCGCTATGCGAAAAGCGTCGCCCTGCTGACGGACCTCTTGGATGCCGATGTATTGCTGCTCCAGGCTCAGGTCAATCAGGCCAATGCGCGGATAGATGCCGAAACCGCCTATCAGAAGCTGCTGAAATCCGCCGGAATGCTAAACTACTAATACGGAACTCATCCAATTATTCAATCAATCAAATCAGATAAATTAACATACGCTATGCAAGCTCCAGAAACCAGATCCAACCCGGGAGGCGCGCCCCAAAATCAGGATGGCCGTCCGCCGCAATCTTCCCCGATGACTGCGGGTGCTCCGCCTGCTCCTACTATCCCTGTAGATCAGGCCAAGCCTAAAAAACGCTCTCCGATTCCGTTTATCATTCTCGGAATTATTGTCCTCGTTGCGACGATCTTCGGATACTCCAAGTACAGCTATGGACAGTCCCATATCACGACCGATAACGCACAGGTGGACGGTAACATATCTCCAGTGATCCCTAAAATCGCCGGATTTGTAACTGACCTGAGAGTCAAGGAAAATATGTCCGTCAAAAAAGGCGATACCTTGCTTAAGCTCGATGACCGCGACCTTATTATCAGGGTCAAGCAGGCTGAAATCGCCCTGCGGATCGCGCAGGCCAATTCCAGGGCTGCCGGAACAGGATCCATCACTACCTCAGCCAATACCGAGACTTCCAAAGCTAATATCGAATCCGCACGCGTCCGATATAACAAAGCGCAACAGGACTTCAAGCGCTATGATGCCCTGCTGACTGAAAAATCAGCGACCCAGCAGCAGTATGATAATGCCAAAGCAGAAGTGGAGACCTCCAAAGCGATGCTCGAAGTCGCGCAGAAGCAATACTCCGCCACCGGAACAACGAACTCCACGGCACAGGATCAGATTTCTATTGCCCGCATCCAGATCGACCAGCGCCAGTCGGAGCTTGAATTTGCAAAGCTTCAGCTCAGCTATGCTATCGTTATAGCACAGGCGGATGGAAATGTCAACAAGAAGAACGTCCAGCTCGGGCAATATGTGCAGGCAGGACAGTCCCTGTTCAGCATTGTTCAGAATGATGACGTCTGGGTCACAGCCAATCTCAAAGAGACCCAGCTGGAGCGCCTCAACATCGGACAGCCGGTGGAAATAGAAGTGGATGCCTACTCCGGAGAAAAATTTACCGGCAGAGTAGAGTCCATTTCTGCCGCTACAGGCGCGAAGTTTTCCATGCTGCCGCCGGATAATGCTTCCGGAAATTTTGTGAAGGTCGTACAGCGCGTATCCGTCCGGATTGCCGTGCCTAAGGATGAGCAGCATAAAAAGCTCCGTGCCGGCATGAACGTGAACGTAGCCATCATTACCAAATCATAACACAAGCGGATTTTATTAATCGTATCATATTATGGTAGAATACGGATATCGGCGCGTAATTATCACCATCACGGTGATACTATGCGCCGTACTGGAGCTGATTGACACCTCAATCGTCAATGTAGCGACAACACAGCTGATGGGAAACCTCGGCGCAACAATCAATGAGGTTTCCTGGGTAATTGCGGCATACGGAATCGCGAACGTGATCGTGGTACCGATGTCCGGCTGGCTTTCCATCAAATTCGGACGGAAATATTATTACGCCGGATCGGTAGCGCTGTTTACCATCGCTTCCGTTTTGTGTGGAAACTCCACGAATATATGGGAGCTGGTATTTTTCCGCTTTATTCAGGGAATCGGCGGCGGCGCTTTGCTCGCCACCGCACAGTCCATTCTCGTGGAGATTTATCCGCCCGAAAAACGCGGATTGGCCAATGCCATGTTCGGAATGGGCGTGATCGTCGGCCCAACGATAGGCCCGACCCTCGGCGGATATCTCGTCGATAATTATGACTGGCCGTATATCTTCTTTGTTAACTTACCGATCGGGATCGCCGCTACCATACTGGCATTCAACTTTATAACGAATCAGCAGGGGGTGGAGCAATACCGGAAAAACGCAAAAATAGACCTCTGGGGGATCATTCTCCTGATTATGGGCGTCGGATCTTTGCAGATGGTACTCGAGCAGGGCGAATCCGAAGACTGGTTTGAATCCGCATTTATTGTCCGCTTTAGTGTTATGGCGGTCATCGGATTGGTCGGATTCATCTGGCGGGAGCTTGTAGCCGAGTATCCAATTGTAGATCTGCGGGTATTGAAGAAGGGGAACGTCGCCGTGGGCACAGTGCTCTCATTCATTCTCGGCGCCGGACTACTGGCCTCGGTATTTATCTATCCGATTTTTGTGCAGCGCTTCCTCGGCTTTACCGCCAAACAAACAGGGATCTCGCTCCTCCCGGGTGCCCTATTCTCGGGGATGATGATGCCCTTCGTCGGCATGGCACTCTCCAAGGGCGTCCCGCCGCGATTGCTGCTGCCCCTGGGATTCTTTGCCTTCGGCGGATTCACCTACTGGACTTCCACGCTCATGATTTCCAGCTCCGGCGTAGATGATTTCTTCTGGCCGCTGATGCTCAGAGGTTTCGGACTCGGAATGCTATTTGTGCCCCTCAGTACACAGTCCCTGACCGGACTCAAAGGCAAGGATATTGCCCAGGCCGCAGGACTCACCAGTATGGTACGTCAGCTGGGCGGTGCCTTTTCAGTTGCCGTATGCTCCAATTACATCCAAAGCTCTGCGCAGCAGCACCGTGTGGATTTAATTTCCCACGTCACCAATTATGATACACCGGCCACGGACCGGCTGGCCGCGCTCACGAACATGTTTACCGCCAAGTCCGGAATGCTCGCAGCAAAGTCTCAGGCTATGGCCATGCTCGATAACATCGTTAACAGACAGGCCTCCCTACTGGCTTATCGCGATACCTTTATCTACCTCGGACTCTTCTTTGTGTGCTGTGTGCCCTTAGTCCTGTTCACCCGTCAGAAAAAAATGGAAGGCAAAGTAGATACCTCTGCGGCGCATTAATAGAGCAGAGGGAAGGAAGCGTTCAAGCCTTACGCGTGGAGGGTCTGCTCAATCAGATGGCGAGTCCATCTGCTAATGTATTAGTCCCGTAGGGACGTCAATGTTTGTAGCGCAGGCCTACACGCTCGGGCTGTAGAGCGAGACGTAGATCATTGATGATATCCATTCCTCCTGGGCTCATTTCGACCGGAGAGAGGATTGCGAAGTAAAACGAAGCTTTCCGAACGCAGCGGAGAAATCTTCATCGAGAACGGAAACGATCCTACACGCCGATCCAATTCCTCTCAAATCGGTTACCGATTGGCTCGGAAATGTGCAGTTAGAATATCGAGAGGCAGTGTTGGAGAGATTATGCTTGCGATCTAATAAGTAAAGATCTGTATTGGATGCGTTACCGCGCTTTAATCTCATCTAAAGAGAACTGCCACGTATGTTCTTGTTCAGGTCCATAAGTTCTACCATGAAGGGAAAAAGTATTATTCTCTATATCCCAGCCTGCCATAATAAACTCGGGAATACCATATTGCTCTATCTTTATAATCTGCTTTCTGGCAATCTCTTCTTTGTTCTTATCAGTTAGCACGATATAAGCAGTGAAGCAATCAATATCATGCTCACAATATATTCCACCGTAAAACTTTCGATTCCGCGCCTGAAATAGTTTGCCTTTAAACCAATAATTATAGTCTATGTTTTTCTTCAGACAATAATTATAGGCATCGAGTAAAGGATCAATGTTCCAGTTTTTTATTTCAGCAAGACTCAATAACCCATTTTGTAGTACTTGAAGTAGTAT
>JBBRLW010000062.1:0-8770 GCA_038231115.1 Bacteroidia bacterium | reverse complement strand
ATTTATATCCCAAGCTCAGCCTCAAAGGATCCCTGCTCAGCAAAGGCTATGCGCTGCCCGCGGAGACCAGCTATCCGTATTTGGAAGAAAATAACAAATTCGGACTGGAACTGAGTCTGCCGCTATTTCTGCGGGAGGCTCGCGGTGCCTGGAAGGCTTCGCTGCTGAAAATCAGGGAAAACCGTTTGGATCAGAATCAGGCGGCGCTGGGGATACGGAACAAGATTCAGGCACAGTTCAATGAGGCTCAATCCCTTGAGGAGCAGGTCGGTTTATATGAGCAATATCTGGCTGCTTCCCAGCGACTGTACTCCGGAGAACAGACCCGCTTTGAAATCGGAGAGAGTACGGTTTTCCTGCTGAACTCCCGCCAGAGCAAGCTGTTTGACGTACAAATCAAGCTCGCCGAGCTGCGCACGAAGCGCCTCAAAGCCGGCGCCGGTATCTGGTACGCGGCAGGGCTGTTAGAGTAGGATTTGCTACAGACAGGCTGTTCTTTTGAGGGGCTGGGTGCATATTACGGTATATATTCCGATCTATTAGGCTTGTGTACATCGGTGTGTGCTATGTTTGCGAATGAAGATTTCTCCGTTGCGTAATGCCCGCTTCGCTCGGCTTGAAGGCCTCGCTGTGCCGGCAAAACTCCAGTCGAAATGACCTGACGGTGGAGTTTTGGCAGATATTGATTTCTACTGGGGTCATTTCGACCGAAGCGCGGATTGCGGAGTGAAACGGAGCTTTCCAAGCGCAGCGGAGAAATCTTCATAGAGAAGGGAGCCTCGGCTTAGATGCGAATGAAGAAATGACGGACTGGGTGGGAGAGGCTTTGTGCTTCAACATGCACGCTTCAGTATTCGCGCTTATCTTTGAGCTAAGATTATGAAAATCGGTAGATGCAAAGTGCCCTTGATTTATTAGATAAATTAAATACTCATGATGAATGCCGTACTATTGAAGCGAAGAGCGGTAGTAGAATTAGTGATGCAATCCTTGAAACGCTCTGCGCTTTTTCCAATGAGCCGGATATTGGGGAAGGATATATTCTGTTGGGAGTAGAAAGAGATGATGATGCTACACTTTTCTCTGGCTCGGCAGCAACTCGCTATAAAGTAGTTGGTGTTTCGGATTCTGATAAGCTGCAGATGGATTTGGCTTCCGTATGTTCTAATGACACCAAGTTTAATCAGGTAATCAGGCCTATCATAGAGCCGGAGGAGATAGAGGGAAAGATAGTGCTGAAAATACGGGTGCCCGAGCTTCCACTCAGTGCTAAACCTCTTTTCTTTAAAAAGGAAGGTTTGCCTAAGGGCGCTTTCAGACGAATAGGCTCTACAGATCAGCGATGCAATGAAGACGATTTATATCTTTTCTATAAAGATCCGGAAAGCTTCGATAGAAAAATTGTCAGAAGTGCCGATTTGGATGATTTAGATGAGGACGCTATTTCATACTACAGAAAGCTTCGTAAAGCTAAGGATTCCCACGCGGAAGAGCTGACGTATTCAAATCAGGATCTGCTGCACTCTCTGGGTGCTGTAGAGAAGGAAAACGGCAGCTACGTTCCTACCAATACCGGAATTGCGGTGTTCGGGAAAAAAGCGGCGCTCCGCCGACTGATGCCTATGCTTCGGGTGGATTATATCCGCGTTCCCGGAAATGAATGGGTATCTGATCCTGAAAACAGATTTGACTCTCATATTGATATGCGGGGTTCATGTATCATGCTTCTCCAAAGAGCTTATAGTGCCGTTGCTGATGATCTTCCCAAAGGCTTTATTTTAGAAGAGGGTCAACTACAGGCCAGTTCCACAGGCCTACCCAACAGAGTACTGAGAGAAGCCCTTGTCAATGCGCTTATTCATAGAAGCTATCGCGAAAACCAGCCGATTCAGATAATCAGGTACGGAAACAGGATTGAAATTATTAATCCCGGGTTTTCACTCAAGCCTGAAGAAAAGCTCGGCGAGCCTGGGTCAAAGCACCGAAATCCATCTATAGCCGCTATCTTCTTTGATACCGGATTAGCGGAAACCAAAGGGACGGGCATTAAGACGATGCGCCGCCTTATGGAAAACGCGCAGATGGCTGCCCCGACCTTTGAGAGTGATCACTCCGGGAATCAGTTTACAATCAGGCTACTGCTTCACCATTTTCTTAATGAAGATGATATTAGGTGGCTTGCGGTATTTGAAAACTATCATTTATCAGATGCGCAAAAGACGGCACTGATATTTGTCCGTGAAACCGGTGCCATAGATCTTCGGGCTTTCAGGCAGCTGACTGTGATAGAAGCTTCATTGGCAAGTCACCAGCTTAGGAATTTGCGGGATCATGGTCTGCTTGAGCTGAAAGGAAAAACGCGAGGCGCTTATTATAAACCTACTCAACATCTACTAAGTACAGTTCCTGCGCTTAGTGCACCAGTTCCTGCGCTTAGTGCACCAGTTCCTGCGCTTAGTGCACCAGTTCCTGCGCTTAGTGCACCAGTTCCTGCGCTTAGTGCACCAGTTCCTGCGCATAGTGCACCAGTTCCTGCGCATTCAGTTTTATTCAGTGAGCTACACTTGAAGATAAAAATACAGCTTTCACAGATTCTACCTCGGGAGCATGATTCAGATAAGATCAAGGAAATAATTGTTGAGATATGCAAAACAAGGCCTTACAGCCTGAATGAGCTATCCATCTTGTTGGGCAGGCAGACAAAATATATTCTGAGAGCTTATCTCAGTCCCTTGATAAAGGAAAACCGGATACGTCATACTTTTCCGGATATGCCCAATCATCCCGGACAGGCTTATACTTCGGAAGAGAAAGCAGAGAATTGAATCCATCCCCACTCCCATCTCAGCGCGGAGACCATAGTCGGGCTTTGTAGAACGTTGCTGCGCTGAAATTCCACATTCCTGCGGTATTCGCGCTTATCTTTGAGCTAAGATTATGAAGATCGGTATTGTCTGCTATCCGACGTATGGAGGCTCGGGCGTGATGGCCACAGAACTCGGTAAAGCCTTAGCTGTTAAGGGACACGAGGTGCATTTTATCAGCTATTCGCAGCCGGTGCGGCTGCTGGACCTCGGCGGCAATCTCTATTTCCATGAGGTGAATGCGCTGCAGTATCCGCTGTTTGAGTATCCGCCGTATGAGCTGGCGCTGATTTCCAAGCTCGTGGATGTGGTTCGGAACAATCATCTGGAGATTCTGCACGTACATTATGCCATTCCGCATGCCTTTGCGGCCTATACGGCGCGGGAGATTCTGGCTTCGGAAGGTATTACCGTGCGCGTGATTACGACGCTGCATGGTACGGATATTACGCTGGTGGGCAAGGATAAATCGTACGAGCCGGCGGTGACGTTTTCCATCAACCAGTCCGATGCCGTTACGGCGGTCTCGGAGTATCTGCGGGAGGAAACCTATCGCTTTTTCAATGTCCGCAAGGATATCCACGTGATCTACAACTTTGTGGATTTCGAGCGTTTTTCCAAGCAGCCCAAGGAGCATTTCAAGCGCGCCATAGCGCCGGGCGGGGAGAAGATCATTATCCACACCTCCAATTTCCGGAATGTGAAGCGGATTCCGGATGTGATCAAGGTGTTCGCTTTGATCCGCAAGACGATCCCTTCCAAGCTATTATTGGCCGGCGATGGTCCGGAGCGCTCTAAAGCGGAGGAGCTTTGCCGCGAGCTGAATATCAGCGATGACGTGCGGTTTTTGGGGAAAATCGAAGCAGTAGAGGAGGTGCTCTCGGTCTCGGATCTGTTTCTGCTGCCCTCGGAGCGGGAGAGCTTCGGGCTCTCGGCACTGGAAGCGATGGCGTGTCAGGTGCCGGTGGTATCCTCGAATGCGGAGGGGATTCCGGAGGTAAATGTGCATGGCCTGACGGGGTATTTATCAGAGGTGGGCGATATCACGGATATGGCGGCGAATGCGATCCGTATTTTGCAGGATCCGGAGGTACATCAGGCCTTCAAGCACGCCGCGTATGAGCATGCGCGTCTGTTTACGCTCGAGAAGATCATGGGCCAGTATGAGGCGCTGTATGAGGAAGTTGTGGGGCGATGAGGGAAGGTGTTTAAAAATACTTTTAAAAATACTCAAATAATTACGAAGAAAATATTTTTAAGATTAACTTCTTTATAATCAAGGATTTATGTAATTATACTGCAGATAGTTTTTCCCTTTTCGCTATATACTTACGATAAAGTGAAGAAGTAAGTTTTTAAGGAGACGGCTTTGAACAGGATAGATTTCATATCAGTCATCGAGAACTTTGCAGGAATCATTAGCCCGTGTACCTTAAAAGCTAGAGCAGCAGAGTTCTAAAAGCACGTAAATAAGCCTTATAGAATTCTTGAATCGGTCTAAAAATTACTCGCTTAATATCCATCTGGGAAACTTCTTACTTCCCTTGTTTGAAATTTGTTCCGTCTTTTTGGAAAGTGTATTGATAATATTATTCAGTCTCACCAGTTTCTGATTGGCACTCATAAAATCCGGCATTTTATCAAGTAAAAGTTCTTCAAAGTCTTTTCTATTGGCTTCGCCATGCTGTTTAATAAATTGTATAATTAAATCCTGGTAGTAGGTATTATCAAATCCCTTGTTCTTTGTATAAGAGGCTTTATTATCACCTTTTTGTGAAATTATTACAGATAGATGAGGAGTAGGATAACGCCCTTCAATAAGCTTCAATTTTTTTAGTTTTGTAAATTGATCTTTTGATATTGGCAGCCTTTTCTGAACTTTATCCAAGAGAATTATATCAAATATGTTTAAATCTGTCCGCTGGGCTAAAATCTGCGTAAAGTTTTCATCAATAATGTGTCCGTAGATAGTAAGTTTCACGGTATCGGCAATTTGTAGCTCATAAGTTGGCATAGGAAAAAAACGCGCACGCAATTTTTTATAGATTTTGGGAATACCACTGCCTGTAGTATCAATCATATTGAGATTGACCATGGCAGCGCTCAAAAAAGGATTTCGGTAATAATCTTGAGGGCAATCATCCGAGATAACTTTTTCAATACTTCCCGGTAAAAAAGATCCTGCATTAGTCAGGATCAATTCAGATTCTTTTTCAACAATATTGATTTTTCGATTAAGATTATAGTCCTGATGCGCAAAGCAGTTGTGAAGTGCTTCACGAAGCACATAAGTATCGTAACGAGGAACTTCTGCAGGAAATAAGCTATTTCTAGTAATAAATCTATAATTTGGATTATTAATTTTCGCCAAAATAGCGTCAGAGGCAAGAATAAGAGGAATATTGAAGTGATGATAATCAACTTGATCCCCTTGGTTATTTTTTAAAATCCAAGTTACGGTTGAATTAGAAGGGCTAAGGAAATGCGTAGACTCTTCCTTTCCTAATAGTAGCAATGCAGTTCGGGTGATAGTGCCGCGACGGGTAATTTTTGATTTATCCAGAAAGGTAGCAGTATCCCAGCTATTCACTTCGCTGACTTTAAGGGGATTCTTGATTTTGTACTGTATTCTTGCGGCTTCAATGGCTGCGATGTCCAGATCCTCAAGACTCGCCTCTGGAACCTCCACAGCCGACCAATCTGTATAAATTTTTTTACGAATTGATTCTATCTTATGAATATTGAGTCCGGAACGAGACCCTCCTTCTCTTCCATAAAAAAGACCCTCCCATGCAATAGGCATACCCGCAGGAGCAGGTGGGATTTGAAACAATATGACCCGGCCTTCATCCGTATCTAGCTCAAAAATATCCTGAAAACTAAGACGGCCGGTTGTTTTCTCAGCTATTTCATGTTTGAGACGATCAAGAGATTCCCTTGATTTACGGTATGAGGTACCGACTACTTCTCTTGGTTTATCTTTCACTCCAAAAATAAGCCAGCCACATTCCTTTTGAGCGAGATGGGCCTCATTGGACAATGCGGAGAAGTATTTCCCAATATCTCCAAAGTCATGCCCGTTTTTAGCTTCCTTAAACTCTAGCCATTCATTTTCAGCAGGTAAAGCCATGAGATCAGACAAAAGAGTTTCTAATTCGGAATTATTCATCTTTATTTGCTATGTTTACCAATCAGTTTGGCGACGGCTTTTTTGATGTCGGAGATTTCGGTCTGGGTCTGGTGGAGATCGCGGCGGAGGGAGATCAGCTCGGAGGCGTCGGTCTCGGGATGGGGCGCCTGGGCGGTGTAGCGGCGGCGGAAGTACCAAAGCTCGCGGATGTCCTCCAGGGGCAGGGCAAAGGCGATGTATTTCTTGTCCTGGGTGATCTGGAATTTATCGGAATAGAGCTGGAGAAATTCGTCGCCCGGGTGATAGAATACGCGTTTGAGGAAGAGTCCGCGGGTGGTATTGAGGACGTACACGTATTCGTTGCGGAGGCGGGTCAGGAGATCGCCCGGTCCGGAGAGTTCTACATAGGAGCAATAGACGTAGTCTCCGTGGTGGAAGGTAGGCTCCATGGAATCTCCATAGACCTGAAATTTGCGGATGGTACCACGTCCGCGGAGGTCTTCGGGGACGGTTTCCAGAGGCAGCTCGGCGATAAAATCGGGATCGGCAAATCCCTCGGCGTAGCTGGCCAAAGCACGCTCGGAGACTACGGTGACGCATTCCTCGCCGCTGATATCTACGGGGACGGCGAGGACCTGAAATCCGCCGCCGCTACCTGCTCCGCCGCCGATGGGAACATGTGCCGGCGTGCGTCCGGCTTTGGCTAAGGCTTTTTCCAGCGGACTAAGCTCGAACATGTCTCCCGTGCCCTGCAGGAGGTAGGCTGCCCGGACTTTGAAGGTATCGGCGAGGTACTCCAGCAGCGAGAGCGTGACTTCCTGACGTCCATTGACGATATTGGGGAACGTAGTCGGTGACTTTCCGGCGCGCTTCATGAAATCCGCCCCTGAGGATACTTCAGCGGCTTCCACCAGCATGGCGATGACCTTGCAGAATCGCTGGGAGACCGTGGACTCCGGCATATCACGCAGCTTTTCCAGGGCAGCTATTTTAATGGACGTATTCAAGGGTTATAGTAGTAAACGGTTAAGGCAGAGGGTTGGAGGGTGTGGAGAGTGGGTTGGAGTCCGGACGGGACAGCAAGGTTCTGGAGCGGATTTGAATCCCGTAGGGATGGTAACGCAAAGTAATCATAAAGTCAGGTCATTTCGACTGGAGTTTTGCCGGTGCAGCGAGGCCTTCAAGCCGAGCGGAGCCGGGATTACGCAACGGAGAAATCTTCATTCGCAAATGGAGCGGCTCAAATGGCGAATGAAGATTTCTCCGCTGCGTTCGGAGGTCTGGCGGCTTGAAGGCCGCGGGCGCCCTCCTCACTCCGGTCGAAATGACCCCAGTAGGAATATAGTGCAAATACTCCCCACCGTCTTGTCATTTCGAGGGCAGGTTATGGAGCCCTTGCGGCCTTCAAGCCGCTTGGAAACCTTACCTGTCCGAAGAAATCTCAGCCCCGCGCGGAGCACGTTTGCTAATTCCAGAGGCGGAGATTTCTTCGGTCGGCTTGAAGGCCTTCCTCGAAATGACAGCTTAGGGGGTAATGCACGCGGCTCAGAAAGTAATGCACATGAATGCAGAAATAATCTAAGCAGCACACGTCCATTTCACTCCCATCCCAATCGTACGGCAATTACTCCTGACACGACCGTATGTCATGTCAGGAAACATGACACAAATATACGCAACATCTCAGGGATTATGAGATTTGGGGCGCGAAGCTCATAATTACTGTCATATATTCTCATAAATTCTGACGTTGGCTCATAAATTGTGAGAAGCCGGAGAGTGATTTGACAAACATTTTCCATCATATATTGAGTAATAGATATGACCACAACACACGAAACTGCGGCTCCTTTCAGCGAGCCGACCACTGCCCCTCTGGAGTCCCCCAGCTCCTTTTTTACGCCTCAGGCGCTTGTGGGAGCCTGTCCGGATCCCTTGAACGGACAGGCTCCTTTTTTATCACACACCGATCTGCTGCCGGAATGGATCAGCCCCGATGGCTTTAGCGGACGTGCGGGAATGCACGAGATTGCGAGCTACCGCTCAGAACTTCTGAGAATTGTGATGTGCCGCATCTCGGATCGTATGGCTGCCGAAGACCTCGTCCATGATACGCTGCTGAAAGCCCTCGAGCTTCGGGCACATGCACCGACGCCGGATAAATTATTCTTCTGGCTGCTGACCATCCTGAGGTTCAAGCGCTCTCGTGTGACCCGTGCCCATCAGCTGCGCTACAAGCACTTTGATGATTATGTAGAGCCGGAAGAATTGGAGAATATGCCCGCGCCGGATGCCGAAGGCTCTTCCGATTCCCTCTGTACCCAGCTCGATGTCCTGCTCATGCTCCAGAGCATCGATAATCCCCGTGACCGTCAGCTGATGAAGCTCAGGCTGCTGGGCTATACCTTCGCCGAGATCGGTACGGTGATGCACATCACGACCGGCAATGCCCGTCTGCGCTTTTTCCGCCTGGCGGGAAAGCTCCGGCGTATATTTCGTGATGGGGAGTAGGGGAGGTGTTTGAAGCGTGTGTGTGTCAGGATATAATCGGGTCGCGTTTGCCCGCGGGGTTGAAACCCCGCGCTACTCATGGCTCCGCCCCTCCGGGGCTCAAACGTGCCGCATGTTTTCTACAGACAGTCCGCTCCTACGGGGCTTAAAAAAAGTTTCCACCGTCAGGTCATTTCGACCACCCGCGCTGCCATGCACGCGGTTGAACCTTATCCCCGCGGCCTTCAAGCCGCCAGACCTCCGAACGTAGCGGAGAAATCTTCAT
>JBBRLW010000061.1:0-8878 GCA_038231115.1 Bacteroidia bacterium | reverse complement strand
GGCGGCGGCATCGATGGGAATTGAGATATTGTGTTTGTCGAGATATTCTCTGACTTCCTCCAGCTTACCCCTGATTATTTCGGGCGTGTTCCTGTAGAAATCGGACATGATGTGCGGGGTCGTAATCAGACGGGTATAGCCGAGATCAATTAGTCCTTTGATGGTTTCCATAGAAGCATCCAGGGAGGCAACACCGTCATCAATGCCAGGAAGCAGATGCGAATGCATATCAGTACCTATGAAATTAGAAACAGGCAGAGAACTATCTTTGCTGCTGAATATTCTGGAGAACAATCCCATAATGTGATGCGTTTTCAGATTCTCCAAAGAGACCATCCATACGCTTGTGCAAATATCCATAGAAACATTGAAGCAAAGGACATTTAGGCTCTTCCTATTTTATCTGATGCTCTTTTTGGGACTGACTACTGCAAGCGCACAGAATCAGTACGGATGCTTTGATCCTACACGCCAGACGAAGAATTGTGCCTGCGATGCCAGAGACTTTCAGCCCGTATGCGGATGTAATCAGGTGACATATAGAAACTCCTGCTTTGCCTTCAATTGCGGAGCTGTCCAGACCTATACGGATGGTCCTTGTGAGGCACTCGCAGTGAATCTATACCCGACCATCTGGGGAGATGATGTGGATCTCAACATTCAGATTCAACCCAAAGAATCCGGCCCTTTGATCTATTATATCATGGATATTTACGGACGGGTATATCTTTATAAGAACTTACCGTATGTGGATAAATACCAGCCCTATCCGATACAGATTACGCCATCGGAGGTGAAGACAGGATTATACCTGATTATATTTATTGTTCCGGGATCGAAATACTATACCCTACGCCGATTTGAGCGGGTTCAGTTTTAGTCAATTATGCTTCTCTTAGCCTGTCACAGCATTAATGAAAGAGTGAAATATGCCTCGCATATTTTCTTCGGAATTGCGATGCGGGTGGATTACGAGGTGATTTTGATTGATCAAATCAAAAGCTGGGTGGGAAAGTTTCCTGCGGCCTCGCTGGTCTATTATTCCCCGGGAGATAGTTACGGAGAGGGAAGCATCAGGCTCGTGCCGGATGGATTACTGGATGAACTGGATATCAGGAAAATTGATGTTACAATACAGGATTCCGAGGCTTTAGAGTGTACAATTCTACTGTCTGATCACATGGATAGATCGGGTGCAATGCCTTTTGATCCGATGGCCGCATCGTTCTGGCTGTCAACGGAATATGAGGTGTATGCAGATCCGCAATTTGATAGCCATGGCCGCTATGACGAGAGATATTATCCGCGATTCAAAAAGGACTTGTGCAAAAGTCCTCTGATTCATGTCTGGGCAGAGGCGTTCTATCAAATCCTGGAGAAAAAAAATCCGCTTTTACACCGGAGATCTGCCCGCTTTGATTATCAGGTCACATTTGATATTGATCAGGCGTATGCCTATCGAGGCAAGTCCACGATGATGAACGCTATGGGGCTGATGCGGGATACGCTGCTGGGACGAATGGAATCAGCCCGATTACGCATGCGCTATTTAAGCTCGGGAACGGATCCGTTTGACACGTATAGCTATATATCAGATAGGGTTACTGCAGATAAGCTTTGCTATTTCTTCCTGAGCGGAGGCAGCTCAGCAAATGATCGGGGACTTAATCCTCAATCGGATGAGTATAAGAATTTGGTAAAGAACATTGCAGATCGGGGGATAGCAATAGGGATACATCCCTCTTATAATGCGTTTTTGGATCCGCCCCGGCTCATATCCGAGAAAGGCATCCTGGAAACAGCGTCAGGAAAAGCAACACAATCGGCAAGGATGCATTTCCTCAAATATCGCCTGCCGGAAACGCGGAATTATCTGCTGAGTGCCGGGGTCAGGCATGATTACACGGGTGGCATGTACAGCCGTTGCGGATTCAGAAATGGACTTTGCCGTCCTTTTCCCTGGTTTGACCTGAAACAGAATAAAGAGACGGATTTAATCGTTCATCCTTTTATGGCAATGGACAGGACATTACAAAAATATCTCGGTTTGCCACCTGCGGAATCTATTGCAGAGATCAGCGATGTATTCAATCAGACCATCCGGTATCACGGGAATTTTTGCATTCTCTTCCATAATAGCTCATTATCCGATGCTTTTGAGTGGAAGGGCTGGCGTCAGGTATTTGATCAGACCATAGACAAGCTTAAGCAGACGATATGAAAGCGGAGCTGCTGTCCAGAGACAGGATTCCGGATCATGAATGGGATAATCTTGTAAATTCCGCCCCCCAGGGAAGTATCTATATACAATGCTGGTACATGGACATCATTGCGCCAGGCTGGAAAGGAATCTGTGTATGGGATAAAGCGGGACTTCTGTGTGGACTTATGCCGATAAATTACGGATCAAAGCTATTGCTGAAGCATAGCCTTCAGCCGCAGCTGAGCAAGTACTGGGGCATGGCAATACGTCCTGCTCTGAGTGCCAAGCCTTCTGACCAGTATAGCCATCAAAAGCAGGTTGCGGAGGCTGTATTAAGCGTTTTCCCGAAGGAGTTCAGCTTTGTATCCTATAATTTATCTCCTAATTATGATTATGCGCTTCCCTTCCACTGGCAGGGATACTCTCTGTATGCACGCTATACTTTCCTGCTTAACCTTCAGCAGCCGTATGAGCATATTCAGGCAAATTATCCAACCGAGCTTAGGCGGGAAATCAGGATTGCACGGGAGCAGGGAATGGAATTCGGACTTTCGGAATCCACTGAAAATCTCGAGCTTATTCTCTCGGAAAACGCACAGGAAGGACATACTATTCTGGAAAGCCGATACTTTTCCCGCTTGCGGGAAATTGGACAGGCGGCTCTGAAACGGAATCAGGCGATCATTCCGGAGGTATCTTATAAGGGAAGAGTTATTGCAGCAGGTATCATATTGCGGGATGAAAAGTCATCCTATTATATGATTGGAAATATGCTGCGGGCGTACCGGACGCATCATCCGCTACAGCTGATGACAGATGAGATCATCAGGCTGCAGATAGGAGAGGTGGCAGCGCTGGACTTCAGCGGCATGATGGACCGACGGATAGAATCCTTCTGGAGAAAGTTCGGACCAGTACCCAAATCATATATTAATATCAGAAAAAGCCGGATACCTCTAAAGGGATGGTAAATTAGCGCCGCAATCGGAAGATCACAGGATCGAGCCATGAGCCAGATTCAAACTATCATTGGAATATTGACAGCCTCGCTGTTCTGCTCTACGAAGTTCATCATTGGGATATTCATGGTATTGGCGCTACACGTAGGTCTGGTTCCCTCCCTGCTGGCAACGGTAGGCGGCGGAATGGGCGGCGTATATTTCTACGCTTTCATCGGGTTAAAATGGAGAGAGTTCTACATCCTGCGCAAGAACCGGAGAATTGCTGCCGGAACCCATCAGTACCGTAAAGTCAAATTTAATAAATCACGCCGCAGGCTTATCTATTTAAAGATGAAGTTCGGCATCGCAGGAATTGCCCTGCTGACTCCTATCCTGCTCCAAGTCCCTATAGGGACGCTATTGGCCATGAGGATTGTCAAAAACGTCCATACGGTCGGGATATATATGTTTTTTTCATTTATGTTCTACGCTACGCTGATCTGCGGCGCCTTTTACGTGATGGATATTAACCTCAAGGAAGTAATTGCTACTACGGCGCACCGGATATTTTAAGAGGGAAGCGAGCATAGTTAATAAGCAGCTATCATTTTTTTTTAGAGAGGTACGCCTTCGGTATTATATTGTTAACTTCCGAAGCGCAAGTCCAGAAATACATGCAGGAACAAACAGTAGATGAAGTCACTGAAAAATCAGCCAATCGGCTGATCCACCAAACGAGTCCGTATTTATTACAGCACGCATACAATCCGGTAAATTGGTATCCCTGGGGCGATGAGGCTTGGGATCGGGCAAAAGCCGAGAATAAGCTTGTGATTATTAGCATCGGATATAGTGCCTGTCACTGGTGCCATGTGATGGAGCATGAGTCATTTGAGAATGCCGAGATCGCTGCATTGATGAACAAAAATTACATCTGTATTAAAGTAGATCGGGAAGAGCGGCCTGATGTAGATCAGTTTTTTATGGATGCCTGTCAGCTAATGGTCGGGCGTGGCGGATGGCCACTGAATGCTTTTGCGCTTCCGGATAAGCGGCCTGTGTATGCAGGTACGTACTTCCCTACAAATCAATGGAAAGGTTTGCTACATGAGCTGGCCAATGGATATCGGTTCAAAAAGCAGTCATATCTGGAGTATGCGGATAAGCTGACGGCAGGCATCAGGGGACTAAGCCGTCCGGTTTCTATAGCCGAGGAAGATCGTCCGGAAGCGGATCTGGATTATGCAGTTACATCAGCATATCAATCCATGGAGCGGATATTCGATCGCAGGATGGGCGGGAAAGGTCAGGCGCCGAAATTTCCGATGCCTGATAATTACCTCTTTCTGCTGAGATATCACAAATCTACCGGCGAGGCAGAGGCACTAAAGCAGACCCTTCTGACGCTGAATAAAATGGCCGGAGGAGGCATATATGACCAGATCGGTGGCGGATTCTGCCGTTACAGCACGGATGCGGAGTGGAAAGTCCCGCACTTTGAGAAAATGCTGTATGACAATGCTCAGCTCATCAGTCTGTACTCCCAGGCCTACACCATCACTCAGGATAGCTATTATAAGGACATTGTTTTTGAAACCATTGCCTGGATGCGGCACGAGATGCACGCTCCGGAGGGTGTATTTTATGCCGCGCTGGATGCAGACTCCGAAGGCGAGGAGGGAAAATACTATCTCTGGACGGAATCAGAGATCAGAGCCGTATTGGATGAGCCAAATGCAGGCTATGCCATCAATTATTTCGGAATCGGCAAGCAGGGACTTTGGGAACAGGGCCGCAGCATTCCCGTGGCACATCATTTATGCCATGACTTTTCCAGAGATAATCATATTCGCCACGAGGACTGGTGCGATAAGCTCGACATCATTAAGGGAATATTATACAAAGAGCGCGAGAAGAGGATCAGACCGGGACTGGACAATAAAATACTCACGAGCTGGAATGCACTGGCTATCATAGGCCTGTGTGATGCCTATCAGGCTTTCAGCAATACCTGGTTTTTTGATCTGGCAAAGGATGCCTATCATTTTATTGAAGATAAGTTATTGGATGGTACACAGCTGTACCGGACATATTCTCAGGAAAAGCCTGCCATCAGAGGCTTCCTGGAAGATTATGCGTTGCTCATCAAGGCGCAGATCCGATTATATCAGGTTACTTTCGATGAAAAATTTCTGCTCAAGGCATCTGAACTCTTGCAGCACCTGATCCGGGATTTCTACGATCCGGAGTCGGGCTTCTTTTACTTCACAGATGCTTCCGATACCGATTTGCCTGTTCGAAAAATTGACACGGGCGATAATGTCATTGCTTCTCCGAATAGTATAATGGGACAGAATCTATACACGCTTGGGCGATATTTTTCTCAGGAAGAATGGATCAGCATGGCGCGGCGCATAGTAGCGGCGATGATTCCGAGCATGTCCGAGCACGGCAGCTTTTTCAGCAATTATGCGTTGCTGGCGCTGGATATGGCTCAGCCGGAGCGGGAGCTGTGTATCCTCGGTGATGATGCTCTGAATGCCCTTCGCTCTACGTTCGGTACATACAGACCTGATGTTCTGATTGCCGGATCAAAGTCAGGGATTAGTGCCCTGCCGATGCTGGCGAATAAATATCAGGCGGGGCAGACGCAATATTACCTGTGCGAGAACAGAAGCTGCCATGCACCGGTAACGGAGCTTCCAGCTTTGTAAGAATAGTACTCTTCCTTTTGAAAGCATGTAAATCCATGCCCGCAAAGGAAACATTCCTTAATTTTGTATCATGCTCTTTTACCGGAGTATCACAACATGCAAGTATTCGATTTCGAGCAGCCTATAAAGGATTTAGAGACGCAAATTCAGAAAGCCAGGGAAAGCCTTCAAAAGGCGGGACAACCGAACGAAAATCCGGCGATTAACGAGATGGAAGAGCAGCTGGAAAATCTCCGGAAGCAATTATACAGCAATCTCTCTTCCTGGCAGAAAGTACAGATATCACGTCATCCGGACCGTCCCTATACGCTGGATTATGTCCATAATCTTTGTGATGATTTCATTGAGCTGCATGGGGACAGGAATGTCGGGGATGACAAGGCTATGGTTGGCGGCATCGGAACGATTGCAGGTCAATCATTTATGATTATTGGTCAGCAGAAAGGACGCAATACCAAAGAACGTCAGTTCCGGAATTTCGGAATGGCCAATCCCGAGGGCTATCGTAAAGCCCTAAGGCTGATGAAAATGGCCGAGAAATTCAAGATTCCTGTACTGGCATTGATTGATACTCCGGGAGCATTTCCAGGACTTGAAGCGGAAGAACGCGGTCAGGGAGAAGCCATTGCCATGAATCTTAGAGAAATGTCTATGCTGAAGGTGCCTATTATATGCATCATTATAGGGGAAGGTGCATCGGGTGGCGCGCTGGGTATCGGCGTAGGGGACAGAGTCCTTATGCTGGAGTACACCTGGTACTCGGTTATTTCTCCGGAAAGCTGCTCCTCCATTTTGTGGCGCTCCTGGGATTTCAAGGAAAAAGCAGCGGAGGCGCTTCAGCTGACTGCGGATAAAATGCTCCGACAGCATTTGATTGATGGAATTATCGGGGAGCCTCTGGGCGGATCGCATAACGCTCCGCAGGAAATATATGCCTCGGTAAAGTCCGAGCTTATGAAACAGTACGGTCAGCTTAAGTCGAAAGATTCTGATACACTCATCAATGAGCGTATCGAGAAGTTTTCTTCGATGGGTGTCTATGCCTGATTCTGAGCTGGATCGGTAATGAGCAGATCAAGAGATGGAATTTTCCACTCTGAGCCACGCAAACGTTTCCAGGCTTTTACAAGTCCATTCTCTTTTTCATAAGCTTGCTTAGCCTGAATAAGCGTGCCCGGATTGATTTTACGCATCAGCATCAGCTGTTCCGGAAGTGTGGTGTACTTTCCAAAAAACACAATCAGTAGCGTTCTGAATTCTTTAAGATTCCAGTAATGATAGATCAGGCTTTGTGCGGGGAGCAGGCTAAACTGTGTCTGGAGATAATAGGAAAAGGCTAATTGCTCGACGATATGCTTCGGATAGGCTGCATAGATGAGGTCAGTAAAGCGGAGCACCTGTCCGAGGACGTAAGACCTTTCGGAATTGAATCCGAGTACTCCGGCATTCCACATCTCTATATTCGTGGAAGATTTCAGTGCTTCGAGGATTGGACGGGCATCTCCGGAAACGTTGCCCGACTGTATAAAGTCGTTTAGCTTCTTCAGGACAGGATTATGCGCGTCGCTGATTTTTCCTTCGTTAAGGTGCATAAATACTTTTCCGCCGGCAATAGAATTAAATACCTCATCCAAAGGCTGAAGCAGAACGGTATCCGAGTCGAGATATAGAAAATTTCCTTTACGGGAAAAAGTGGCATCCATTAATATCTCTATTTTGACTCTATGGACAAAATCTATACTTCCGCGCCAGTCTTTAAGGCGATTGGAGTCTAATTGCGCATAGCTGATGTTTAGATTATTCTGATATAATTCAAAGGCCAATGGCTGATCGGTATAGATAATTACCTCCGCCAGAGGCTTCACATTCCTGGCAATAAATGAGAGGAGCAGATATTTAGCTTCTGCTATAATACCCGCATCTCCGTAGGCCTGAACGATGATGTAGTTGGAATTTTCGGAAGACATATTATTTGGTGATACGGCTGAGAGTCCAGTATTTACTACGCTCTACCCATCCGTTGAAATTGATTTTATAGATCATATCTTCCGGTATCCAGGAAGGAATCGTTCCTACAATCACCTTATGCGGAACCTTGTAGAAGTAAGCAGGCGGACGTTTGCTATAATAGAACATCAGATTTCCCTGATAATTTTTGCGTACGGAATCAAAATCGTGCTCTGAGTAGATTGTCCGCACTCTGACGTCTTTTACGAAGTAATAGTTCCTCCATTTAAGGCGTAGCCATAGGGTATCGTACGGATAGGTAATCACCATTGATGGGCGCGGCTGACGGTCAAGCTTATATAGGAAGTTCACCGTGTCATCCGTTGGCTTGGTGATACAGAAGGGCAGGAGGACAAGATTAATAGCAAGACAGATATTCCATACCCATTTTTGACGGAACCACAGCATCCAGGGCAGCTTCGGAATCTCCTCCCAGGCCGCCAGAGTCAGAAAGGGAAGCATGGTCAGCACCGGAAAGAGGAATCTAAACTCCTTGTGCCCGATGGCAAAATGCGTAAGCATCAAAGGAATAAAAGCCCATACGATCGGATTCTTTGGTCGGAAATATATGGTCAGGCATATACCGATGAGCATAATAATGCTCAAAGGAGGCACGGCAGCTCCGATGAATTCTGTAAAGTAATAATGCCAGGGACTGAGTCCAAACTCCGATACCTTGTCCTGAATAAGGTTTACATGGAAATATCCGTAGGCCGGAAATGCCCAGTGACCGTAGAGCCATTTATCCATGAGGGCACCCAGGCCGAGTGAAATAATTCCGCCGAGAAGCAGTCCTACATATTCGGTGATTGCGGCTCTTCGTATAAAGATGAGCCATAGTCCGAATCCTGCAATGGATACGCCCAGCTGATAGCGGCTCATAAAACTGAGCCCCATCAGGAAGCCCGCCAGCATGAGTTTGGGATAGTTTTTCCGGATGTTATCGTCCAGGAGATAGACCATGAGTCCGAGGACGAGAAAGATGCCGCCGTGATTTTCTGCCGAGAATCGAT
>JBBRLW010000060.1:0-8979 GCA_038231115.1 Bacteroidia bacterium | reverse complement strand
GGGATCTTTTAATGTCCAGATAGATATTTGATCGGTACTGTCTTGCTGATCCTCTTTTCTGTTCAGCAAACCATACCATAATTGACATGCGGTATTTTTATAGATCTCCCCGGATAAATGTATTGAGTCATCCTTCAGTTCTTCGGAAATACTCTTCCCTGTAATTTTGTCCCAGGAACTTCCATTCCAATGAATATAGTAGCCCGTATTTCGTGGGAAGAATTCAGTCAATTTTTCTGATGCAGTTCCGTTTTGAATTTGACTGACCAGACCATCCGAAGCCGTTTTTTCTTCCGCGGATTGCAGACACAGCAGATCATTTTTCTTGCTGACGAGCTTATATGCCGAATTTCCGTTATGCAGCATTTGAGAGCTTCGGGAAAGATGCTCTACGATACTATCCCCCAGATAAGTAGAAAGCAGATTCTCCCTATTCTCCGAATGGAAAATAAATATAGATCCGGCATCCGAAGTTAGCTTATTCTCAATATCCCAGCTTTTCTCCTCTCCAAGATATGCTTTGACTGATTCCTCAACCAGACGGCTGCTTTGGCTAATGCTGATAAGCTGTTGATTGATGGCGTAGCTGAACACAGAATGATGCTGCCGATCAAATACTTCTATAATCTCGGACTCTTTAATGAGTCTTGATTTCAGAATATAGCTGTATGGAGGTGATTCTAGATTGGTCCTGATATGATGCGCTGCGCGCTGAGAATTAACATGTCCCAATATGAGAAGGCTAATCCTGTTAACCCCCTCGCTATGAGCACTGATAATTATTTCCTTGTCTCCCAGAATTTTATCCAGATGTGCCAGATGCCGTACGCTTGAGTCCAGAAAATGCTCCGATTTAAGCGCTTCCGATTCATTTACATTGAGTAGAAGCCGGATAGACCCATTCCCGAATAGCTGCTGAATATCGGAGTCAAATGCGTTGGAGTGCCATACACCCAGACTGCTTGCGGGAAGTCCTTTGGTCAGAGCTACCTCATCCGTACGCATACCCTTGAACACAAACTGATAAATCAGGAAGGCCAGCAACAGGACAATCAGGGTTGGAAATACAATCAGGCGGCCTCTTCTATTCATGGATACGAACGCGCTGTTCGTGCTTCAAAGGTAATAACCTGACTAAAATTTTTGTGAGAGCATTTGATATGATTTTATTTTGAGAGCCTGTCTAATAATTTTTATTTGCGCATTTGCGATGATTTTGGTGTCAGCCAAGACGGGCTTTGAAGGACATAGCAGCGCTTCTACGTTCAAAAAGACCAACGCAGGATGGCTCGAAAAGCATCCAAATAAGTTTTTATAAAATTCTTAGACAAGCTCTGAGTCCACACAGCTTTCATTTGACGCCTTAGACATCTACATTCATCAAGCTCAAATAAGGATGACTCAGATAGCACCACCACCATAAGCCGGTATAAAAATTTTAGACAGGCTCGAATAATAAGGTCTAATTTTGAAGTTTAATAAAATTTATATAAATGGAGGCTCCTCTACACTTATATCAGCAGTTTGTAGCCCTTAAGCAGGAACAGGCGGATATCAATTATACCCTGGCGCTTATGCAGTGGGATCAGGAGGTATATATGCCTAAAGGCGGAGCCGAAATGCGTGCCCGTCAGATTTCATCACTCGCAGGATACAGCCACGAGCTGGCTACTTCTTCCAAATATGAGGAAACATTGCTGGCGCTTCAGGAATCTTTCAAGGATTTCAATACCGTAGAGCAGACAAACATCCAGGAAAGTCTCAAAACACTTCGTAAAAACAAAACTCTCGATAAGGACTTTGTTGTGCGCTTCAATCAGACCGTTTCGGAAAGCTATCAAAGTTGGGTCAAAGCACGGGAAGAAAACTCCTATACCCATTTTGGTCCCCATCTTGGACAAGTGATTGAGCTATCCAAAGAGCGCGCCCAGCGCTACGGATACACTCATCATCCTTATGATGCGCTCATGGATGATTACGAGCCGGAAATGACTACAGAAACCATCAAATCTGTGCTTTCCAGCCTGAAACCTTTCCTGACTGACCTCATCCGGAAAATCAGGGATCAGCCTCAACCCGATCAGTCATTGTTTCATAAGAAATATCCGGTAGCAGATCAGTTTAGATTATGCTCGGATCTGGCCAAAGAAATCGGCTTTAACTTTAACGATGGACGCCTCGATTTATCGCCCCATCCTTTCACTACGAGCTTTAATGCTCAGGATGTCAGAATCACAACCCGTCTCAATGAAGACCTGATGACGGAATCCATCTGGGGCACATTACATGAATCCGGACATGGAATGTACGAGCAGGGACTGCCCGCCAATCAATACGGACTTCCCGCCGGCGAAGCTACCTCCCTCGGAATCCATGAAAGTCAGTCCCGATTATGGGAAAATAACGTAGGAAAATCACTGTCATACATTAAACATATCTGGCCACAGCTGACTGCATATTTTCCAGCACAGTTAGCCGGATCAACTCCTGATCAGTTCTTCAAAGGCCTCAATATCATTCATCCTGATCTCATCCGCATTAACTCGGATGAAGTAACCTACCATCTCCATATTATGATCCGTTTCGAAATGGAGCTGGCCATGCTGGAAGATCAGGTTTCGATTAATGAGCTGCCCGCCCTCTGGAACCAAAAGATCAAAGACTACCTCGGACTCGATGTCCCGGGAGATGCTCAGGGCATTTTGCAGGACATTCACTGGAGCCACGGAAGCATCGGATATTTCCCAACCTACACCCTCGGAAGCCTGTATGCCGCCCAGTTTTTTGCCTTTGCCGATAAATCCATTCAAAATCTCGATAATCAGATTTTAGAAGGTAACTATGCACCATTATTACAGTTCCTCCGGACAAATATTCATATCTATGGAAAGCAGTTTAATTCCGAAGAGCTATGCAACCGCATTTGCGGGGAAGGCCTCAATCCTGCCTACTTTGAGCAATACATCACCTCGAAATACAGCCAGATATATCAGCTCTAAAATGAGAGTAGTTTTTCTCATATCCGTACTGATGATGCTAAGCTGCTCGGGTATTTCAGCACAGGAAACCATGTCTCTGCCCCAGCTGATCAGCTATGCACACTCCCATAACCTGACACTTCAGCGCGGACAGAATCAGCTCATCGGTGCCAATTACGATCTTCAGAGAACCAGAGCCAATCTGCTCCCTACGCTCAACGGATCAGCCAGCCACAACTATAACTTCGGAAGAAGCATTGACCGTACTACGAACCAGTATTCTACGCAAACGCTCCAGAACAATTATTTTTCTCTCAACTCCGATGTTATACTTTTCGGAGGACTGCAGAAAATCAATCAGATCCGCCAGGCTCAATGGACAAAGACAAGCGATATAGATAATGTACAGCGCATCAAAGACGATATTAGCCTGACCGTAGCCAACTATTATCTTCAGATACTCTTAGCCATGGAGCGTGAAAAACAGTTGAATAATCAGCTTGAAAGAACACGCGCGGTAGCGTCTCGCAACAAAGTCCTCTACAACGCGGGCGCCGTTGCACAGACCAAAATCCTCGAATCCGATGCGCAGATCGCTACCGATGAGGTTAACCTCATTGATGTCCAGAACCAGATGAATAATACCTATCTGCAGCTGAAACAATATATCAACTATGATCTTGAAAAAAAGCTGATTGTAGAGCCTGTTGCGATCAGCGAGCCTACTGTAGTTTATACCGAAGCAGATCGGGATAAAGTATTTGCAGAGAGAATAAAGGAAATCCCTGCGGTGAAATCCGCGGCTGAAGCCTCTAAAAGCTACGAGTACGCTCTTAAATCATATATTGGAAGCCGCCTTCCCAGCCTTCACCTCAACGGATCCGTTACAAGTGTATATTCCTCTGCCGGAAGAAGCTACGAAGGAGCTAATATCACCAATTACCAGACGATCGGCTATACCAGCTCTGGAGAATCTGTTATTTCGCCTGTATTGACTCCGATTTTCGCCAATACGCCTTTCAATACGCAGCTGAAAAACAACTTCGGACAATCCCTCGGCCTGACGCTATCTATTCCGATTCTCAACAATTTCCAGTCCCGCTATTCTATCCAGCAGTCCCGCATTGCTCTGGATAATTCTAACGTCGGAGTACGGGAAGCCGAGCTAAAAGCCAAATACGATGCATCGCTTGCATTTCAGAATATGCAGCAGTCCCGCAGAAAATATATGGCTGCGCAAACCAAGCGCAAATCGCAGGAAGCGCTGTACAGCAACACGGAAAAGTCATATCAAGCCGGAATCACAAGTTATTTCGATTATAATACGTCGAAAAGCAATCTGAACACGTCTCAAAGCGAAGAGCTTCAGTCGAAATTCGAATATATTTTCCAAATGAAAACTTTCGAGTATTACCTCGGGAAAGGCATCAGTTTATAAGCCGCTATATTTAATTATGGAAACAAAGACTATTAAAAAGAAAAAGAGCCACCTGCTCCGGAATATAATCATTGCCCTTGTCGGACTGATTCTGCTGCTCCTGCTCGCCAAGGCAATGGGATGGATTGGAGCAGAGCAGATAGATAAGGTAGAGACGGATAACGTCAAAAAACGCAACATCACCGAAACAGTTACGGCCAATGGAAAGCTGCAGCCGGAAACCGAAGTCAAGATATCTGCTGATATTTCCGGAGAAATTATCGAATTGCACGTCAGAGAAGGACAAAAGGTCAAAAAAGGCGATTTGCTCGTCCGTATCAAGCCTGATCAATATCAGCGCGAAATGGAAAAGGCCAGCGCCATGCTGAACAATTCCAAAGCAAATTATGCTTCAACCAAAGCACAGGCCTCACAGACGAGAGCAAATCTCGAAAAAGCCAGGGCGATTTTCGATCGCAATAAATCGCTATATGAGCAGAAAGTAATATCCCAGGCTGACTTTGAAAACTATCAGGCTGATTATAATGCGCTAAAAGCACAGTATGAGAGCGCGGGAGAAAATGTACTGGCCTCCTCCTACAGCATGGAAAGTGCGGCTGCCGGACTTAAAGAATCACAATACTCCTTTAGCAAAACCAGCATCTATGCGCCAATGGACGGTACTATTTCCCGCCTGAATGTAGAATTGGGCGAGAGGGTAGTAGGGACTATGCAAATGTCGGGTACGGAAATGCTCCGCATAGCCAACCTATCCGGAATGGAAGCCGAGGTAGATGTTAATGAAAATGATATTCCCCGCCTCAAACTTGATGACTCCGCTGATATTGAAGTAGATGCATTCCGGGGAGAGGCTTTCAAAGGAATTGTAACCTCCATATCGAACTCATCCGGTACGAGTGCCGATCAGGTTTCCTCCGAAAAAGTAACCAATTTCAAGGTCAAAATACGGATCCTTGAGGTCTCGTATAAGCACCTCTTGCAGGACTATCCAGGGAGTACCACCCCCTTCCGCCCGGGCATGTCCGCAAACGTGGACATTCATACACGCGCAGCCTATAATCAGCTCACCGTTCCGATATTAGCAGTAACATTGCGTAGCGAAACAAAATCTGCGGATACTACCAAAGTAAACGCAAATGCGGATGAGGTCGTATTTGTTTACTCCGGAGGTAAAGCTGTCAAACGGAAAGTCAAAACCGGAATCCAGGATGACGCTTATATCGTAATTAAGGAAGGGCTCAAGGAAGGCGACGAAATCATTACCGGGCCTTACAGCAAGATATCCAAAACTCTTCAGGATCAGGATCCAGTAGCAAAATCGGAAGGTGAAGGAAAAAGAAAGAAAAAGATTTAGTGTCATTGGCGGCGGAAGCTGGGCAACTGCGCTCGTCAAAATACTTAGTCATAACGGACATGAGGTTACCTGGTGGGTCAGGCAGCCTGAGACCGCATTGCACATTACTAATTACCACCATAACCCGAAGTATCTCAGTTCCGTAGAGTTTAGTGATAACCCTCCGATTGTTACAACGGATATTAATCAGGCTTTTTCAGCGAGTGGACATATTATTCTGGCTACTCCTTCGGCATATTTGCAGCTAAGCCTCCAGGGACTCTCTCCGGCGCTTTTTCTTGGGAAAGTTATCATCTCTGCCATCAAAGGACTCGTTCAGCCCGAGGATATTTCAGTATCTGAGTACCTCGATCTTCAATACGGTATTGCTCCTGAATCGGTTGTAAACATTTCGGGACCCTGCCACGCAGAGGAAGTAGCCGCTGAAAAACTATCCTTTCTCACCTTTGCCTGTCCTGATATCAGCGTTGCAAATGAGTTGGCGCCCTACTTCAAATGCAGATTCCTTAATACCTATTCTTCTACGGATCTAAAAGGTGCGGAATACGCCTCCGTTATTAAGAACATCTATGCTCTGGCTGCCGGAATCAGTATAGGTCTGGGCTATGGAGATAACTTCCGTGCCGTGCTCATTTGCTCTGCCATGCGGGAAATGCAGTTTTTCCTCTCCACCTGTTTCCCCTGCAATCGTAATGAATTGGAAAGCAGCTATCTCGGGGATACCGTTGTCACTTCTTATTCTCCATATTCTCGTAATCGCACCTTTGGAGTGATGATCGGAAAGGGCTATACCATTAATGCCGCCATCCTCGAGCTGAATATGGTTGCTGAAGGATACTATGCCACCCGCTCCATCAAGCACAAAGCGGATAGGGATGGGATAAGTCTCCCTATTGTCGATTCCATGCACAGAATCTTATACGAGCGCTTTGCTCCTGCTGTGGAGTTTAAGCTGCTTTCCTCAATTTTATAGGCTTTATAGGCTGAGTTCGTTCTTTTTTCCTGAAATTGCACCCTGATATGACCACATCACTGCAACGGAAAAAACTGGAGGAATATGTCCTCGAACTGCTTTCCCTGCATCCATGTGTCATTATCCCTGATTTTGGTGGATTCCTCTCCCGCGATGTACCAGCTGGACTTCAATCAGATCCAGCCTATATCCATCCTCCTGCCCGAAAAGTAGTCTTCAATGCCAGTCTGAATCAAAATGACGGGCTTTTGGCTCATCATATAGCTACGGAGCATAATATCCCTTACGATGTAGCTACCGCTCAGATAGAGTCAACCGTCAGATATTGGCTGAGAAAGCTGGAGCTTCAGAAGGAGCTAATGCTCGAAGGACTCGGTTCCATTTTCTTATCAGAAGATCAGCGCCTGACTTATTTGCCTGATCCTTCCCTGAATCTTAACCTCGCTGTCTTTGGACTTTCTTCCCTGGTTTTACCAGAAGTATCATCTCTTTCTACTCTTGATTCCGAAGTGCTTGCTGCTGAAGAATCTGTCATTGAAGAAGTAGATGAAGAGTTTTCAAAGCGTGCTTCCATTTTCAGAGCTGGAAGAATAGCTGCCTCCTTTGCTTTGCTCGCGCTTATCTCATTTTTTGGATACCAGTACTGGCATAGCACTGCTCACTCTGAAATAGCTGCTAATCAGGCCTCTGTAATAGCCTATGGAGTCAAATCAGATTCTACTGCTTTAGCGAATACCAATAGCACTGACTCATCTGCCACAGACCCATCTGTTTCCACTGCACCTATTACGGATCCTGTTTCTGAGAGCGTCTCTACACCAGAGGCTGGTTCCCCCGACTATGAAGTAATCGCTGGAGCTTTTGGAAAAAAATCAAATGCAAGAAAGCTGGTCACTAATTTAAAAGAAAACGGATATGCGAGCGTTCATATATTAGGAAAGAGAGAAGGGCGGCTTTATCGCGTCTCGTTTAAGTCTTTTCCGGACAGCCTTCGTGCCGATAACTTTTTACAACAACTCAAAACGGAGCATCCCGATGCCTGGATATTAAAATGGAATTAATAAGCAATATTATTCTTCAGGCAGCTAATACTGCCGTGGATAGCCTCAGTAACAATACTTCTGCGACAAAGCACGAAGGAATTAATCTGCTCAATCTGCTCATGCGTGGCGGATGGATCATGCTGCCTATCCTGCTCCTGCTTTTCGGAGCATTATATATTTTTGTTGAGCGCCTGATTGTTATCAATCGCTCCGCGCACGTGGATACCGGGTTCATGAATCAGATACAGACCCTTGTCCAGGCGGGAAACATAGATGCAGCCCGCACATTAGCCCAGACTAAAAATACGCCTGTAGGAAGAATGCTTGATAAAGGTCTCCGCAAAATCGGAAAGCCGATAGAAGACATTGAAAAAGCTTTAGAAAGTGCAGGAAAGCTCGAAGTATATCGCCTCGAAAAAAATCTGCCTATTCTCGGTAATATCGCAGGAATTGCTCCGATGTTCGGATTTATCGGTACCATCGCCGGAGTGATTGTCATCTTCCATGAAATTGAGCTGGCCAACAACATTGACATCGGAATTGTAGCCGGAGGATTATATCAGAAAATGATTACGTCCGCCGCCGGACTCGCTGTCGGAATCATTGCCAAAATAGCCTACCACTACCTCGTCCTGAAAATTGACCGTGAGATTTACAAGATAGAGTCCACAGCCATACAGTTCATTGACCTTCTTCAGGAACCTACGCTATGAACTTCCGTAAACGAGAGCGTATTGCCGATGAGGTCAGCACGGATTCGCTCAGCGATATCATGTTTTTTCTGATGCTGTTCTTTCTGATTACTTCAGCATTTATGAATCCCAATTTGCTCAAGCTGAACAATCCGAAGAGTAGTAACAAGATGATCGTCAAGAAGAACGTTACAGTATCCATTGATGCCCAACGGGAGTTCTTTGTCAATAAAAATAAAGTTTCGGCAGATCGTTTACCTGAAGTGGTCAATCAGGAATTAAAGCGTATCAGTGCCGCCGAAGATCCTGCGATAATCATCAATGCCGACAAAACGGTACCCGTAGAAGATATCGTGAAAATCATGAACCTCGGTAAGGAGAAAAAAGTCAGGATCGTACTGCAAACACAGCCTCAATAGATACATACGCATGCAGGTATTTGCTTCCAAATATGAATTAGCTGCCCAAAAGACCTCCCAGTCAATTGAGGAACGTAATGCT
>JBBRLW010000059.1:0-9058 GCA_038231115.1 Bacteroidia bacterium | reverse complement strand
GACGGCAGTCCGGACGTAAAAGCATGGGGCGGCGGAGTATTAGATCCGACCACCAAGAAATTTTCTCATATTTATGTAAAGGAAGGGACGTATAGTCCCAAGTTTGTTATTGATACCAAAGAAGGATGTCATGCGGAATATGCTCTGAAATCAGGGGTAGAAATTTTCAATCCTCATTTTATAATTAATGATCAGGATACTATATGCTGGTCAGATGCGCGTGATAACGGGGTTAAATTTACTGCAGATACGATCCTCGGATCTTCTTTCTGGGTATGGAACTTCGATGATAAGCCATCTGGCCCTAAGAACACTGCTCAGTTAGTGTGGGAAGAGACTCACAAGTTTGTAAAAGGCGTAGGAGTATATCAGGTTCATTTGACTGTAATCCATGATGTTTGTGGTACACTGGACACTTGCGTTCCGGTGTGGATAAAAGGCCCTCAAGCAAGGATTAACATCAAACCTCCAGGTAAAGCTCGTCCTTATCAGACGTATCGTCCAAGTATTTTACAGACTCCGATGGATCCCTACAGCAGACAGCGTTTTTATGATATCGTATCAGGGGAGACCTGTGATACCAATTTCACGTATGTAACGTATAAAAAGTCAGGTAAAACAATCAGCCATGTAGATTCCAGCTATTGCAATGCTCCATTGTTGAAATCCAAATATTACTTTGATACCATTTGTGGTAAATACACCATTCAGAATTTTGATCCGGACAGTTTTATCTTCAAAGCTACCGGATTTGGTACCTGGAGCTATCAGGATTCGATTGCAACTATATCATCTTTTGATCGCGGACAGTATTTAGATCGTATTGCGCAGCTGAACGCTGGTAATGCAGTATTTCCGAATGCATCCAATACCATTCCTGATGAGAATCTTAATATCAGACTGGATTCATTCTACAAATATGTGGATAGTGTAAAATCAATCACTTCACGTATTACGAAGATCAAAAGAGCGCAGGGATTCACTGACAAGCAGATTCAGACTTTCATTAATAAAGAACTGATCAAGCAGGGCGTTACCCAGAATAAGTATAATAATCTTACACTGACTATTAGGAAGCAGCTGCTGTTCACTCAGGAATCAGGAGACACTTTTGTTAACAATATGTCTGACTCAGATAAATATACCTGTGTATATCCTAACCTGGTTAGGTTCACGAATAACTCGATCAAATTCAGATTAAAGTATCATGCGCTTGATGACAAGTATCCTAATATTACTATGGATAAATGTGTCAGCCCGAGCTATCCGTTTTCTTCAGATTCATTAGTTTATTTCTGGAGCTTTGCAGATCCATCCGGAAAGGCATGTACTACCGATGGGAAGACGAAAATATCTACAGATACAACTTTCTGGCGCTGTAACTTCTCTACGGAAGTAGCTCCCTATCACTTTTATGCTGATAAAGCAGCCCGCGATCCATTCAAGCCCTGCTATGTAGTGACAATGAAAGTTTCCGATACTGTAATGCAGTGCGAGGATAAAGAGACATTCGTAATTCTGCAGGGTCCTGCCTATGCCGGATGGGATACATCAGCATATTGCATTATGTCCTGGTACATAAATGGTACTACGACCAATTCTAAACCTCCATACAGAGGATTCCGACTGGCAGATAAAACGAAGCCTTGTGCAAATCCGTTGTGGAGATATAAGCTGGACTTCTCGGAAACTGTTCCTGGAACATGTGAAGCTCCGCAGAATTACTGGGTCGTTTTTGACGTTCAAAAGGCAGATTCGATTGCAAAAGGATTTATAGATCCGAATACGAATAAATCATATTTAGATAGAGCACGCCATAAGCCGTTCTTATATACCTGTGTTTACAATAGACACTATGTATATGATTCCATTAAGAAAAAGACTGTTTTGGTGTATGATACTGTTTGGGATCATCAGTACCTGCCGAAAAAGACTTTGACAAGTCCTCTACCTGGACAGGATCCGGTGACACTGGGTATCTATCAGGGAGGAACCTGGTCTTACGATGCGGATGATGATGGATGTAAAACAATTTCGGTTGTTATCCAAAACGGGACATGTTTTGATACAGCACTTTATCCGGATTACATCTGCTTCCACAAGCTGAACAATAGAATTGTCTTTGCCAATGGTAACGATACCATAAGCAAACGTACCAAGAAAAATCGTTTTGTAAAGCTTGACCATCTGCCGACTATTAATCCACAGTTTAACCTGACGGATGATCCTACAGGCTCAGATGTAACATTTGAAGGCAGAGTATATTCTATCAAAGAGGGATATGTTTATCCGCTGACTGCCGGTCTGACACAGATTGGAAACGTCACACGCTCAATTAAGCCTGCTAATAGAAGAGGCGAAGCGATCATCAAAATTGCTCCTCAGGATACCAATATGCAGTTTGTACTGAAATATCAGTATAACATTTCCAGAGAGGGTTATCCGGAAGGAGATAATTATTTTGCCCAGCCTTACTGGCCAATACAGCCTTCCTGCTTATCAGGCGATGTCAACCTTGTGGACTCCGTATCTGCTTATACAGATTCATTTTATGTTCCAAAACTTACAACTAAGGACTCGGTATATGTAATCGACAGCTTCAAAAATCTGACTACAGGCAAGATGGTACCTTTCCATAGAGCTTTGGGTGGAGATAAAAATCTTTATCTGAGACAATCCGAGATAGATTCCCTGAATATGGGCTATAATCCGGTGATTCCTTTTGTTGGAAAAGACGGCAAACCTGACTTCAGAAATAAGAAGCTTCGTACCCGATGCGATACTCTTCCCTTGAAATTATATAAATATCCGGCAGGAACTGCGCGTAAGGTAGCCATTCAGGATACCATACGCTTCCTGAAACTGAATGATACGAATGAAACTCCGATTGATACTTTCATATCCAATCACCATCATGGCGTTGCACGTGTCAGACTTCCTTTCCCTGGAGTATATACGATTACAGTGAATTCATCCAACATAGATGATTGTTCTTCACTGCCTTCCAGCTATCAGGTCATTAACGGACACTTTGCGAAATTTGGTACCCTTGAGGATCCGGTGGGTTGTGTGAACAAACCATTCTCTTTCCAGGACACTGTCAGATATTTCACAACTGATATCAATCTGGTAGGTACGCTTCCTAACGGACTTTACAGAACTTCCAATATATGGGATTCTACAGATCCAAATAGTTCATGGTATCCGAAAGTGGTTTATTTCCACCCATGGGATGGTGATCCGGTGAAAGCCCGTTCCGATTTCCAGAAAGGATGGGATATTCCACAGAGCTACTCCAACTTCAAATTGAAAAATGGAGGAACCTGGGAGAAAATCGAGTGGGATTTTGATAACGATGGAAAAATCGACAAAATAGGCCACAACCCAAGCTGGACTTATAAAGAGCCAGGAGTTTACTCGGTCATGATGATAACGACGGATTCTACGGGTGGTAAAATTTACACGCTCAAGAAGAATTTTGTGAAAATCATTCACCTGGTGGATTCCATTTATACCCGTGCTCATGTCCCGGGAACGAACAAATACGCGGTAAATCTGGATACGGTTCGGATTTGTGCACCACATACATTTGATGTAGTTGACTCATCATATATGCACAAGGGTCGTAACACGGTTTACGTAGGACGTCAGTATTTTGCTTTCCGTGACTCTGTTGTCGGAACCTGCCCTGCGGGTCCTGGACATCCACGTCCGTACTGCTGTATCAAACCGAAGATTGTTATTGTAGATAGCATTAAGGCAATTTCCTGGAATCAGGGAGATGGCAGGGATTCTATCCGCCGTAGAACTTTCGACAGTGTACGTCAGTTTACCTATACCTTTAACGATTCCTTCTCGTTCTTCCATAAAACCAAAACACGCTATGCATGTGCTGATTCAACGGTTAAGAAAGATTGGTTCGTAGTTCAAGGACCTAATCCGAAGTTTGCGATTGTTTCGACCCGTAAAGGATGTCTGCCATTCACTATTACAGTGAAAAACATCGAAAAAGGACGTGATCGCACCAGCCGTTTTGCCTTCTATAAATCAGATGGTACGGCTTATATTCCGGATAGCTCGCATTTAACCGACTCTACGTTCGATATCACGTTTACTTCCCTGAAACCGTCTGACTCCGCTGCCGGTAGCGACTCATCTGTATTCACGATCAGAGAGATTGAGAATAATGATGTAATCCTGCATTATAAAAAGGCAGTATATGATAGCATCAAGGATACTATCATCACACGTGATACTACGCTGAAGCTGACTTGTAGTGCGAATTTCCCTGATACTAATAATCGTCCTACGGATAGCTTCTATTACAATCATAATTCGTTTAGAGTTGTAGTATATCGCAAGGACTCGATCTATGTACGTGATACGTCTGTCTGTCCAAAAACTGCCATTACTCTTACAGTCAGAGGCGGAGACAAAATACGCGGCTTGAAAGGATTTGAGAAATTTGACTGGGACTTTGGTAACGGAGCCACAGGCACCGGAACCAGTGCTACTACCACTTATGTCAGGCCAGGAAGGTATTTTGTAAAAGTTACCGGAACATCCAAAGCATATAAGGATAGTGTAGGTAATGACTTCCGATGTAACAGTATTGTAGCCACTTCCTTAGTGAGTGTTGAAACCGTCAAACCATCATTTGTGGTTGATTCAAGCCAGGGTGAGCTGGGTATCTTTGGATTCCGGAACACTTCCTACGCAATTGATTCAAGCGGATATACTACAGCGAAGAAAATTCAGTGGTTCTTTGACTGGACCAGTGTAACCAAGCATGCCGATTCCACACATGCAAATCTTGATGCAACCGGTGATACTAATGCTGTAGTTGTGCATAACTATGATAATTCTCCGGATCAGATCGCTGTAGAGCATACGGATACTGCAGAGAAAAAATCATGGACAATCAAAATATGTCTGCGTGCTTATTCAATTACTGGTTGTACGGTTGATACCTGTCAGGAAGTTAAATTCCGCAGAAACTTTGAGACCTACAATATCTTCTCTCCAAACGGAGATGGCAAGAACGATGTGTTCAATCCTAAATATGAGGGTGGGAAATCTTACGAGATTCTGATCTTTAACAGATGGGGTGAGCAAGTGTTCAAGTCAACAGATGCCAATGTGGATTGGAACGGTCAGGTGAACAATACCGGATCAGATTGCCCTGCAGGAACATACTATTATATCGTCAAGTATGACCTTATAGCACGTGCTTCAGCAGGCGTCAGAACCCGACAGGGCACCGTGACATTAGTGAGATAGATTAGACTTATAAATATCAAAACGCGCAAAAGCCGCTGACTACACAGTCAGCGGCTTTTGTGTTTTACAGCGGGTATGAGGTCAGTTAGATAGTTGTTTATGGGCATAAAAAAAGCCTGAGTAAATTAATACTCAGGCTTTTGCTATTTATCTAAGAAGGTTATACTTCCAATAATAATCTATACGGATCTTCAATCATCTGCTTGACGCGGACGAGGAAGCTGACCGACTCTTTTCCGTCAATAATACGGTGATCATAGCTGAGTGCGACGTACATCATCGGGCGTATTACGACCTGTCCGTTGAGGGCAATAGGACGCTCTACAATGTTGTGCATCCCGAGGATTGCCGATTGGGGTGCGTTGATAATTGGAGTGGACATCAGAGATCCGAAGACACCTCCGTTAGTGATGGTAAAGGTTCCACCGGTCATTTCGTCTATGCTGAGCTTGTTATCGCGGGCTTTTCCGGCGAGGGCAGATACTTCGCGCTCAATTTCAGCCAGGCTCATGGACTGCGCATTGCGGATAATCGGTACCATTAGCCCCTTGGGAGCTGATACGGCAATACCGATGTCCATGTAGTTATGATAGATGATATCGGTATCCTGAATTTGTCCATTGACGGCAGGGAACTCCTTGAGGGCTTCACACACGGCTTTGGTAAAGATGGACATAAAGCCCAATCCGATATTATATTTTTCTTTGAACTGATCCTTGTAACGTTTGCGCATCTCCATAACCGCTGACATATCAATCTCGTTGAAAGTCGTCAGCATGGCCGTCTGATTCTTGACTTCAACCAATCGGCGGGCTATGGTCTTGCGGAGGGGAGACATCTTCTCACGGCGTTCTTCTCTTCCCGCGGAATTAGATGACTTAGGCGCAGGAGCCTTTTCCTGCGTCTTATTTTCAAGTGCCGGAGCTGCAGATGCAGCAGGCGCGGAAGCGTTCTGGGCATCAGCTTTGGTGATACGTCCATCTTTTCCAGTTCCGTTGACCTGATCGGGGCTGATGCTTTTCTCATCCAATATCCTTGAAGCGGAGGGAGATGGAAATCCTTTGGCGTAAGAGTCATTTGCTGGGTCAGCAGGAGCTGCCTGAGCAGTAGCCGGCTGTTGTTCGGCCTTGATTGCAGGTGCTGTGTTATCTGAAACCGGAGCATCTGCCGGAGCTTCCGTGGCAGGGGCCGCCGCCGCCGATGTATCTATGGAAGCTATTTTGTCTCCGATTTTTACGACGTCACCTTCATTAACAAACGTTTTGAAGACACCCGCATGCTCCGAGTTTAGCTCAAGCGTAGCTTTATCTGACTCGATTTCGCAAAGCAGATCATCCACCTTGACTACATCACCTGATTTTTTAGTCCAGCTGGAGATGGTTACTTCGGTTACGGATTCACCAACAGCAGGTACTTTTATTTCAATTTCCATTTTCGCGGATTATTATTTCTTGGGAGTATTTGTGGATGGCTCAAGCTCAAATGCCTGATCTACAAGTTCTTTTTGTTCCTGATCATGGACTTTCTTAAATCCAACGGCAGGGGAAGCACTCGCTTTACGGGAGATGAGCCTGAATTTGTTATGCTCCGGCCTGCGGAGCCAATAGGTCCATGCGCCCATGTTCTTAGGCTCTTCCTGAATCCAGACAAGCTCGGCTTTGGGAGATTTGGCGCGTATGGCGTCAATCTGTTTATCTGGCATGGGATATAGCTGCTCAATGCGCACAATAGATACATCCTTACGCTGATCGGCCTGCTGTTTATCCAGAAGGTCGTAATACACTTTTCCGGAACAGAACAGGATGCGTTTTACATCCTTTCCCGTAGCAAATGGATCGGCAATTACTTCCTGGAATCTGCCTGTGGTAAGCTCGTCCACTGTGGAAACTGCCTTGGGATGCCTCAACAGAGATTTTGGTGTCATTACCACCAATGGCTTACGGAATGGCCAAGTCATCTGGCGGCGTATCATGTGGAAGAAATTAGCCGGTGTCGTGCAATTGGCTACGATGATATTATTTTCAGCGGCCAGATCAAGGAAACGCTCAGGGCGGGCACTGGAGTGCTCGGGACCCTGGCCCTCATATCCATGCGGTAGGAGCATAACCAATCCGCTCATTTTATTCCATTTGGATTCTCCGGAAGCAATAAACTGATCTATCATTACCTGCGCACCATTGGCAAAATCGCCGAACTGAGCCTCCCAGATTGAGAGTCCGTTTGGATGGGCTATGGAGTAGCCATACTCAAATCCGAGGACGGCATATTCTGATAGCAGGGAGTTGTATATCCTAAAATGTCCCTGTTTACCTTCCTCAATATGGCTGAGATTGGAATAGGCTCTGTTGGTCGCCTCATCGAATATTTTAGCATGACGGTGGGAAAATGTTCCCCGAATGTCGTCCTGTCCGCTCATACGAATGTCATTTCCATCGAGAAGCAGGGTTCCGTAGGAGAGTAGCTCTCCCATAGCCCAGTCGAGGCGGTTTTCAGTGAACCGTGTCTGACGTTCCTGAAGCAGCTTTTCAACTTTTTGGATGGGTTTAATGTCCTCCGGAATAGTAATAAGCGCTTTAAGGATCTTTTCCAGCTGAGTACGATCGACTCCGGTTTCCGGAGACTGATGAAAATCTTCCGGAGTTGCGCGGCGTAATGCTGCCCATTCCTTCTCTGCCGTCTGAGGTGTATAAGGCATCGCTTTCTGCTTGACCATGTCGAGCCTGTCCTGGAGCATTTTCTTGAATTGCTGCTCCATTTCACGCGCCAGATCGGCACTGATATCGCCGCGCTGGATTAATTGCTCCGAATATACTTCACGCGGATTTTTATGAACCGCAATCAAATTATATAGCGTAGGCTGCGTGTATTTAGGCTCATCTCCCTCGTTATGGCCATATTTGCGATAGCAAACCATGTCCACATATACATCCTTATGAAATTTGTTACGGAAGTCGGATGCCAGCTCTACTGCATATACTACGGCTTCCGGATCGTCTCCGTTGACATGGAATATAGGACAGTCGGTCACTTTTCCGACGCCTGTGCAGTAGGTAGATGATCGTCCGTCTGTAAAATCGGTTGTAAATCCGATCTGATTATTGATTACAAAATGGATGGTTCCTCCGGTGTGATAAGCGTCCAGATTAGCCATCTGTCCGACTTCATAAACGACACCCTGTCCGGCTAATGCGGCATCGCCGTGTATTAGTACCGGAAAAACCTGACTGTAATTTTCGTTATAAGCGATATCAGCTTTGGCTCGGGCAAATCCTTCTACAACGGAGTTAACTGCCTCCAGGTGTGATGGATTCGGCATGAGCTTCAGATAAATGGATTTGCCTGTTCCCGGGTCCATCTGATGGGTAAATCCCATGTGATATTTGACGTCGCCATCTCCCATCGAAAGATCCGGCGTCATATTACCCTCAAACTCCGAGAAGATGTACTCATACGTTTTGCCCATGATATTGGCAAGGACATTCAAACGTCCCCGGTGTGCCATGCCGATGATAACTTCCTGTGCGCCTGCTTCAGAAGCTTTATAGATCATTGCGTCAAGCGCGGCAATGGTTGCTTCTCCCCCTTCAAGAGAGAAGCGCTTTTGTCCTACGAATCGGGTATGAAGAAAATTCTCGAACACAACCGCTTCATTGAGCTTATTGAGAATCCTTTTTTCTTTATCAAGGGATATTTTACGATTCAGTACCGTGCTCTCGAACTGCTGCTGAATCCAGTTTTTTTCCTCGAGGTTTTCCATGTACATGAATTCCACACCGAT
>JBBRLW010000058.1:0-9082 GCA_038231115.1 Bacteroidia bacterium | reverse complement strand
TACGAGATTATCCCAGGAAGAACCGGAATCCTCGAGAATGTTCCTGACATTCCGGAATACGGAGTGGCATTGCTCTGCAATATCGTAGGAGATAATGTTACGCTCGGCATCGAGCGTGACGCCCGGGATTTTGCTGGTTCCGCGTTCCCGTGGACCTACGCCGGACAGAAATAGCAGGTTTCCGACTTTTCGGGCATGGGGATAGGCACCGACGGGTTCGGGTGCTTTACCGGAATGAATGGCATTATCCGATTGATTCATAATTGGCAAAGCTAAAAAATATAAAGGGAACCGTATCGCGAAAGGTAACAGTCGAGGAAATTACCTGATATTATTGCGCTCGAGCTTTCTCTGCCTGAGCTTTTTTTCTACCCAGGTAATTGCAGCCCAAATCAGAATAGACTGTATGAGTGCATTGAACGCATATCCGAGGAGCATGAGCACGATATTATTGATCTGCTGGATGAAAAAAATATCGTAGATGGGAAAGATCAGGATCCGGAAAACAATCCAGGCTGTTTCAGCGATATTGGCTCCAATCTTCGGATTGGCATCCGAATTGGCGTACACGTAGAAGGCTGTCCATTGGATGAACAGGACAAAAAAGAATATGAAAGTCAGCCTTCTCACGGATTAGACAACATTTGCGAAACAGAAAAGGGTCACAAATAAGAGCCGCAAAATAAAGTAAAAGTAATGGAATTAAAGATTTAGTTACATTGGAGTGTTTCCTTTGTGAAGTATTACAGGTTATAGAGGAAACTAATCCCTCAAAATACCTGTAAGAATATATATCAAGCGGTATCTGATATGAATTGGGGTAAAGATCTGATTGAAAAAATCACGGATAGTGCCAGGACTCATTTTAAGTCAGGGATTCCATCATGGGAAAGCTTCAAGCAATTCATCATCTGCTCTACGGGACTTAGCTCCTGGGGGGATGATTTTATTGATAGCTGCTACGAGTATTATCTGCATAGCATGCGGATTAGCGCTTAGAGGGCTGGAACATTCCATAAGCCTTGTAGTCAGGCTTTGGCGCGGGGAATGCTTTTGACATCCTCCTGCAGCGTTTTTATAGACTGCTCAATGCGGTCAAGGGTCTCGTTCGGCTCTGGAAACTGATAGCTCATGTAGAGCTTGGTTTTCCACACTTCCTGAATTTCTGATAATGGTAGCGAATAGGTAGTATAGAGTGGATTATCGCTCTTGAGCAGAATCTGCTGCTTGCTCTGGTCGAGACGCGTAATGCGTTTGAAAAGGACGCCATCGTTCAGCGTAATTACTATATAAGTATCATTGAGCCGAATATCGCGAAGACTCTCGACGTGCTCTCCAATGACGACTGAGCCCGAAGGAATGGGCAGCATGGAATCTCCCTGGATTTCAAAGGCACGGAAGTTTCCGCGTGAGAGGAAGGGAAGTCGGAATTTTGGCAGAGACTGGATATATTCTACATCACCATAGCCTCCGGCATATCCGGCGGCTGCTTTAATACTGACAAGCTCTATATTTCCATCGCCTTCATCGTTTTCAGTAAGAGTAATAATACGCAGGCCTCCGGTTTGGGAGTCCTCGGCATTAATTCCGGTCAGCTCGGCCATTCCGATTTTGAAGAACTGGCAGTATTTAGCCAGAACATCTAATGAGGGTTCTGCACGTCCCTGTTCATAGGAACTGAGGCGCGTACGTTTGATTCCGAAGGCTTCGGATAATTCTTCCTGGCTTAATCCTTTGGCTTTTCGGATTTGGGCAAGTTTTAAAGCTAATGTCTCCATAAAATAGATTTTGACAATATTTTTATCAAAACTATAAAATTTTTAACAAAAATGATGCGGAGTCTGAAACATTTTTAGCGCATGTTTTCCGACAATGATATTTCATATCAGGGTTGCTCTAAATTTCTGCAAATTCGCGGAAGCAAATACTATCATCAGATGAAAGCATCTCCCAAGAAATCCGCTGCGCCTGTTCCCGCTCCCGTAGTCACACGTGCCGATGCAGGTTTCCGTTTGAATGCCGATAAGAATCAGCTTATCTATATACTCATTAGTGTGGTGATGGCATTCGTGGCTTTTTATCCGGTGCTGAAAAATCTGTTCACAAATTGGGACGACCCGGGCTATCTGACATCGAATTATATCATCTGGACGCTTGATGCGAAGACGATCAAATATATATTTACCCGCGGAGCTATGGGAAATTACCATCCGCTAACGATGCTGACGCTTTGTCTGGAGTATGCAGGGGCGGGATTAAGGCCCTGGCTGTATCATTTTGATAATCTGCTGCTTCACCTCATCAATACGGTGCTGGTGTATCTGCTGACGCGGAAGCTCAGCGGCAAGCCATTCATGGGACTTATTGTAGCGCTGCTGTTCGGGGTGCATCCGATGCATGCGGAGACCGTAGCCTGGATTGCTGACCGTAAGGATTTGCTTTATACTCCCTTTTATCTGCTGGCCTCGCTGGCATATATCAGCTATTTCAGGAAAGATCAGAAAAAAGGGCTGAATTACATACTGATGATCCTGTTTTATGTCTTTGCACTGCTGAGTAAGGCCGTCGCGGTTGTTTTCCCGCTAACCTGCCTGCTGATTGATTATCTGGAGGGTCGGAAATTATCGTGGAAGCTACTGACTGAAAAAATCCCTCTTTTTTTACTTTCCATCGGATTTGGATACCTGTCCATTGTTGAGCAGCAGCATGTAGCGGCGGTAGTGAGCTTGGAGAGCTACGGAATCGGTGCCCGGCTTGTTTTTGCATCGTATGCGTATTTTCAGTACATCATCAAGCTGTTTGCGCCATTGGATCTATCCAATTTTTATCCATATCCGGTTGCCCCCGGAGTTGCACTCACCGCGGATCTATACATATATCCTGTCCTGATGATCGCACTGCTGGCGCTATTATACGTCTGGAGGAATATGCACAAGGCTTTTGTGTTCGGGATATTATTTTTCAGCGTCACCATGATCCTGCTGCTACAGATCCTGGGCGTAGGTAGTGCGATCCTTGCGGAGCGGTACACGTATGTTCCGTACATCGGATTGTTTTATGTGATTGCATTTTACCTCAACCGGCTTATTGCGGAGCCGGAGACACGGAATACTTCTCTGCGTCCGGTATTGATGCTCGGATTTGCAGGGGCAATTGTTGCCTTTGCCGTAACGTCAAATGCGCGGAGCAAAGTCTGGTATAATACGGTATCGCTATGGGAAGACTGTATCAAAAAAATCCCGAGCTATGCGAGCGCGTATAATAATCTGGGCGTATATCTGTATGAAAATCATGAGTATGACGCGGCTTTTCCACTGTTGAACAAAGCATTGGAGCTAAATCCGACTTTCCAGGAGCCAATGCTGACGCGGGGAGACATTTACAGGATCCGGGGAGATTACAAAAGAGCGTCGCAAGATCTGAATAAGGCGCAGAAGCTGAATCCGAAAAACGGAGCGGTGTATCTGAATCGGGGAATTCTGTATTGCGTAGAAGGAAAATTAGACTCCGGCGGCATGGACCTCAACCGCGTTGTTCGTATGCAGCCTGACTTTGCGGAAGGGTATAATTCCCGTGCGAATTACTATGACATGATTGGCAAGAAGGACTCCGCGCTACATGACTACACGATGGCCATCCGATACCGTCCGGCATTTGCCTCGGCTTATATGAATCGGGGGAAATTTTATTACCGCGCCAGGGATTATGCTAAGGCACAGACAGACCTGGTAAAATCGGTAGAGATTAATCCTAAAATGGGAGAGCCGTATTATTTCCTTGCAGAAATCAGCCTGCTGAATGGAGACAAGCCGACGGCACAGGCTCAGCTGAATGAAGCCCAGATCAATGGTTTTCCTATTACTGCGGAAACCGAACTGCGATTCAAATAGAGATTCAACTGATTTTTTTCGGGTTTTATCTACTGATACGTCTTTTGGCCGTAGCGGGGATTTTCCAACGCTTATGAGAATCGAGCGAATTTGGTGATTTTCACCCTGCTTGTTGGCACAAAGCAACGGAATCTTACATGCCCAGGCGTTAAAAAGCCCAATTTCAGGTTTGAACCCATCCCTCGGATTTTAGATGAATTCCTGAGGTTTACGATTGTAATCATTTGAATGTTAATTAGTTAATTTTAGTCATTTTGAGTGCGGCCTTTGTATTTGTCGGGATGAAATCTTACATCAATTTACAAGTAACATCCAATTGTAAGGAAGGCTGGTACAGAGGCAGATCTCGTTTTTTCTGGCGGAATAACTTTGTTTTCGTGATAAGAGAAGTTTTATAGGGTCACCTGATCCACACGCATTCAACGCTTTTTACGCTAAACTAAATCTGATGACTGAATTCTTACACGCAATGCGCAAGCTGGTTTCAGCCTGCGTGCTCGTACAATGCCTGATGCTAACCGCATCTGCGGCAACCCTGGACTTTAGTCCGAATAAAACGAAGGGTTGTGCGCCGGATGCAGTTACGCTCTCCGCTACCGGCTACAGTGCCGGAAGCCGGTTCACCTGGGTTATTGGTACCGATACCGTCCGTGGGAAAGACACCGTATCGTACCTTTTTAGCACAAGTGGCACTTATGACGTTACGCTGATTGTGAAATCCTCCTCCGGAGTGATTACTAAAGTCAGCAAACCGAAAGTAATTCTTATGGGACGCTCCGTAAAGGACGTGACCATTAAGGTTTCAAAAAATTATCTATGCGATGGACATGGGGATGTCATCATTTCAAGCCCTGAAAAGGGGATCAAGCAGTTTGACTGGATTGCCGATGGTACGGATTATACCAATGGCGGAGACAGCGTCAAACATTTTTTCAATACGGCGGGTTATAAGACGATCTCGCTGCGGACGCTGGACTCGACGGGCTGCTACTCGGTTAAATCCATAGACTCTATGGTATTTGTTCCAGAGCCTCCGGTGCTTGATTTTTCGGCAGACCGGACGGCAGGATGCGCTCCGGCGCTAATCCAGATGAAGAATTTGACGGTGACCAAAACGAGAGATTTTGCATCATTTGGCTGGAAAATCAGCGGCTCGGATGATTCTGTGCAGACGGTTTCGGCTCCGAAAAAAGTCAGCTATTACAAGGCCGGAAAGTACAGTGTTACACTTAACATTATTACGAAAGATGGCTGTAGCTATCAGCTGATCAAGCCGGATTATATTACCATTTCCAGGGCGGATACTCCCGGACTGAGCCTGAGCAAGAAGAAAGCCTGTCCTAATGAGCCGTTTGTGATGACAACTACTTCCGCTGACACTTCAGGATCAACATTCAGCTGGGATCTCCAGGGCGCTACGGAAGATAGCGCGGCGGGTTTGGGCTTTGGGAGCAAGTCTCTTAAAATCAGTACAGGCGGAGTATATTCCCTGACAGTAACTCAGACACGGGGTGCCTGTGCCGTCAGTTCCAGTCCGGCAGTAATTGATATTACGAAGCTGCGGGCTAATTTTTCGGCAGATCCGCTGTGCAATTGCAGCGTACCGGAAACGGTCCATTTCCAGGCGGAATGTGATACGCCGGGGACGGGAGTGAATACCTATCAGTGGACACTATTTGACTCAGCGGGGACGAGCGTTATGAGCTCCGCAAAGGGAGCCGCGCTGAACAATACCTATTCAAAATTCGGAGATTATACGGTGAAGATGTCGGTGACCAATAGCGGAGGCTGTTCGGATACACTGACGCAGCTAAAGCTGATCAAGCTGGAGCCATTAGATACGGCTAAAATGGTCCTGGATAAGCTCTTCGGATGTATAGACCAGAAGATCAAGTTTCAGCCACCCTTTTTGACGCATTGTAACAAGCTGAAATTCAGATATGAGTGGACAATGTATGCGAAGGATAAGAAGACGGTTCTGAAAACCTTCAAAACGCCGAATCCGCAATTGTCCTATCATGATACCGGAAAATACGATGTAGCACTATATGTCAGCAATGATGCAGGCTGCGTAGCCTACAAGCGGTTTATTGAGCTGGTTCACATTGTGATTCCGGTACCCGGAATGGCTGCCGATACTACCTATGCCTGCATGGGTGGAGGCATTAAGCTAATGTCCAGAATGTATCCGCCGCAGGTGCCTTATATCCATAAATGGAAGCTGGATCTGGTATCGGATACGAGCGTGCACGTATATGGATCGGGACCTGAGTTCCGTCCGCAGATTGTAATCCCCGGGATTTACAGCGTGACTTACTCGGCGAATGTGGATACTTTCTGCGCTTATACCATCTATAAGAATGCGTATCTGCATTTCAGCGGCGCGAACGGTGCCATTGCGGCACTGGATACATCGGGCTGTCCGATATTTAAAACACATTTAAGCTCGAGCATTCTTCAGAATATACATTACGGAACAGTTTCGGACTCGGTACGCTATAAATGGAGTATTTCCCCGAATATCGGAGTAGTAATAGCGAATGACTCCGCCTTACAAAGCGATTTAATCCTCAGCCGTAAAGGGAATTATACTATTTCCCTCACGCTTACCAACAGCGCGGGATGTAGCCATACGGTTGTCCGGTCTGATTATATTACGATTGGTGTAACGGCAGGGATCAAAACGCCGGCGCTGATATGCTATGGCGAGAAAATTTTGGGTATCAACTCAAGCTCCTCCAATGCGATTAGCTATAGCTGGAGCAGTGACAAGTCGGTGCGATTTAGTCCGAATGCTCAGGCGAAGGAGCCAATGATCAGGTTTGCGGATTCCGGTCTGCATTACCTGAGACTGCTGGTAAAATCAGATAAGGGATGTTTGGACTCCATTTCCAAAGCGATTACAGTACATCGTACGGATGCTGATTTTTATTCTCCGAAGCCGCGTAGCAGCTGCGCTCCGGCATTCATCAGCTTTAAAGTAAGCTCGGTAGGCGCTGACAGCTTCTTCTGGGACTTTGGAGACGGTGAGAAGCTCGTTACGACCAATCCGGATATCGCTCATATTTACCGGAAAAACTCCGGCGATACAACGCAGGGCTTTGATGTCATGCTTGTAGCCCGATCTAATCATGGCTGCAGCGATACGATTATCAAACGGAAATATGTGCAGATTATCGGTCCCGTTCCGTCCTTCAGCATTAACAATAACCGAGGCTGTGGTGCGCTGAAAGTTCAGTTTATTGATAAATCCCAGTTTACGACTTCGCTGTTCTATGATCTCAATTCAAACGGAGAGGTACACAGCGGAAAGGTCAGCAGCTATATCTATAATGTAACAAATCCGGGTGCAGCCTATCAGGTATTCCATCCGCGGATATTGGCCAAGGATAAGTTTGACTGTTCGGCTTTTGGATACCCTAAAGATAGTATCATCGTGTACAGACCTCCGGTAGCCGGATTCAGCTGGACTACTACGAGTAAATGCGCGCCTTATACGGTTCAGTTTACGGATACTTCGAAATATGCGAAGTCCTGGTATTGGGATTTCAACAATGATGGTAAAATTGATGACTCGACGCGGAATCCGAAAGTGAGCCTGAATGCAGGAAGCTATAGCTTCAAGCTGAAAGTCAAGAACGCACTGGGCTGTACGGACTCCATGATTATCACCAATTCAATCACGATAGATCCAATTCCAAGCCTGTCCATCAATTATAATAAGGATACATTTTGTAGCAGTGAGGATATTACTGTACTTACAAAGACGAATCATCCGGAGCTGATTTCAGGTTACGAATGGTATGTGGACTCTAAAAAGGAGGATAGTGTGACTATTTATAAATCAGGTATAGTGCTGAGAATAGCCGAGCCCGGGACGCATCTTATAACAGTGCGTATGATTACCAAATCAGGCTGTGTACCGTCCAAAACTGCAGATGAATCATTAGTGATTGCTGATACCTCGCGGCAGGCCAAAACATCCATCGATTATGTAAGCGTGGAGGATGACTCAAGCGTGAGGATCGTATGGAATCAAAGCACGAATGCGTTTTTCAGAGCCTATCACCTGATGCGCCTGGCAAATCCTTCCGCTAAAGAGGTGCTGAACAGTAAAAAGAAATCTTTGGTGACTTATGCGGATTCTGGCTCCCTGAACGTGAATCAGTCCAGCTATGCATATAATATATTGACAGAGGATTTGTGTGGTAAATTAAGTCGCCCATCGGTAATACATAGAACGATGTTGCTGAAAGTCAGTAAGGAAGGGCATAATGCCTTGCGCCTGAACTGGTCGGCATACAAGGGCTGGACGGGCGTGAAGGAGTATATCATCAGCCGATCTGCCAGGAAGGGTTCGTTTGCAGTTATTGCTCATGTAAAGGATACAAGCTATCTTAATGAAGGCCTGTGTGATGAGGACTACGGCTACCGTGTGGAAGCAGTACATCCGCAGGACAGCTTCCGCTCCAAAAGCAACGCAGCTATAGGACATCCTGCCTATCTGTATCAGCATTCTCCTTTTAAACTGGCGTATGCAGCAGTTACGGATGGGCAGAAGGTGGAAGTTTCCTGGGAGCCAACATCCCAGATCAATATGCGGACATACGTCATTGATAAATACGATCCGGAGAAGGGCTGGATGAAGTTCCACGATACCACAAGCGGTCAATATTATCTTGATAATGACGTTAATACCGCGAAATACAGCTATACCTATCGCGTTCGGGTACTGGATCAGTGTAATTATCTGAGTGTATATACCAATATCGGCAAGACTATATTGCTCAAGGCAGCGATGGGGAAAGATGACAATATCCACCTGAGCTGGACTAAATATAAGGAATGGTCGAGCGGAGTGCATCATTATGATCTGGAAATATATGATCAGAATGATGCCTGGACGCTGCTGGCTACGGTTCCGGGAACAGATTCAGCGTTTATAGATGAGAAGCTGAAGGAGAATATCCTGGGGAAATATAAATATCGTGTAACGGCGGTAGAGAATGCTCTGAACGGCTATACCTCTGCCTCAAATATCACTTACGGATGGCTTTCATCGCGTGTTTTTGCACCGAATAGCTTCACTCCGAATGGAGACGGACTCAATGATGTGTTCATGCCGAAAGCGTCTTTCGTATATGACGAGGCACTCAGAAGTCCGGAGGATTATACTTTCCGCGTATTTAATC
>JBBRLW010000057.1:0-9093 GCA_038231115.1 Bacteroidia bacterium | reverse complement strand
ATCAGGACACTAAGGCGATGATGCACTCCGGATCAGAACTCCGGCTGCGCTACTTTCAGCAGATACTTGAGGCAATAAAAAACATAGAGAGGTTCTCTATTGTACTCAAAAACATAGAAGTATAAAAAAGTGGCTGAACTTATGGCTTCGCCGCTTTAGGATTAATAATTATTATTTCTGATGGAGTTGCAGTTTAGTACTGCGCGCTATGAATCTCATTCATTACTGACATTTCCGGCTTACCGATAACGCCTCCCTGAGCCATAGTTTCTCTTAACTCCTGATTTTCAGCCATAGCAGCAACGCTCTCGTGGCTATCAATCTGGGAAATAATGGTAATCAGATTGGGATTTTCTGCATCCTGACCTACCTGAAGGGATTGGATTCCAAGTCTTTTGCGAAGGTCTTCTCCTTTGTCAAAATGTGGTTTCCAGGCTGCATAGTCCTGAACTTCGTGCTTCAAAATTAAAATTGGCATAATCTTAAAAATTATTTTGTTGATAAAAAGCTAATAGAAGTTTACCAGAGAAATTTTGTTTTAAACACTTCATTAACATTATTTAATAATCTTATTCCTGATAAAACTCTCTGAGGGACTGTAGCACATCCTTCCGGCAGCATATGTCATGCTAAAGCGTAGCGATCTTTCCCCTTAATTATTCATTCAATATTCCTCTCGTAATATCCCGATTTTTCCGTACAAAAAATCTGCTTCAAGGCTGAAATAAGCTGCTAAATTTCACCGTTCTTTGAATTATGATCCCCAGACCCAATTCTGGTACAGCGCTGACCGGGCGTAGGGTGATCCTGGGCATTGACCCGGGCAGCCTCATCATGGGATATGGCATATTGGTATGCGAGGGCAAGAACTTTAAATCCACCGAGCTTGGCGTGGTTAAAATGAAGGCCTCCATGGATAGCATGTCCCGAATGAGCCATATTCTTGAGTCAACCTCCGGACTTATCGCAGCATACGGTATTACAGAAATGGCGATTGAGTCGCAATTCTTCGGAAAAAACGTACAGTCCATGCTCAAGCTTGGTAGGGCGCAGGGAATCGCTATAGCAGCGGCGCTGCATCACCGGATTCCGGTCTATGAATATGCACCCCGCCGGATCAAGCAGTCTATTACCGGACGCGGAAACGCCTCCAAAGAGCAGGTCGCCGAGATGCTCAAGCGGCTCTGCAATCTTGCCGAGCTTCCACATGATCTTGATGCAACCGATGGACTGGCCGTAGCGCTCTGCCATCATTTTATGCACAGCAATCCGATTGCCGCCCAGATTCCGCCTGAGCTGGTAGCCGGACCTAAAAAGGCGCTACTCAGTGCTGCTTCCCAGAAGAAATACGGATCCTGGTCCAGCTTCCTTACCGAAAATCCGGAGAAGCTAAGGAAATAAGCTCCGTTTGCCAGGCGACGTGCTTTGTGCGGAGACAAAATTCTTCTCAAATCAGGCACATATAGCCTGTTCTCCGCATATTCATGCTATTCATCTCCATCCTGATTGCTAAAATGTTATATTTGCCGTTTAAGCCGATTTATCGTAAACGCCAATTGCTTAATGTTTAAAATAAAATTATACACTGCTGGCTCCGGAAGCATTTCTGCCGAAGCCTTATTACTCTCCGATCGGGTAAATTATACCTTTCATGGCAGTCAATACTCTGATGATGAGGTATTTCACCTCAAGCGATCACTTGATGCCAAGCAGACCGGACGCTCCTTCAGCCAGGCCAGCTCAAAGTTCGTCTTTGAAATTGATACGCAAAAAGGACGTCATACCTCCCTTGAAAATGCCCGCAAATGCGGACACGCGCTATATGCCGAGCTAAAAAATATCAAGGCTTCCGAAGTGTTACTCAAAGCCGACGGACATGCGGATTATCTGTATGCCTTTGCAGAAGGATTAGCCCTTTCCGCCTACCATTTCAGCAAATACAAAAAGGAAAAGCCTGATTATCAGATTGAAAATATATGGCTGGATAGTCAGGAAATAAGCGCTGCCGAAGTAGAGAAGCTCAACGCGCTGACAGAGTCCGTATTTTTTGCCCGCGACTTAGTCAATGAGCCGGTCAATTTCCTCACAGCCATGCAATTATCTACGGAGATCCTGCAGGCTGGCAAGCAGGTCGGATACCGGACGGAAGTTCTGGAGAAGCAAAAGATCGAAACCCTTCGGATGGGTGGCCTCCTGGCAGTCAATGCCGGAAGCGTTGATCCTCCGACCTTTAATATACTTGAGTGGACACCTGATAATGCCATCAATAGCAAGCCGATTATATTAGTCGGAAAAGGCGTAGTATATGATACCGGAGGCCTCAGCCTGAAGCCTACACCGAACTCTATGGACTCTATGAAGTCCGATATGGCGGGTGCGGCAGCGGTAGCAGGAATTATCCGCTATCTGGCGCAGACCAAAGCGCCTCTGAAAGTCATCGGACTTATTCCGGCCACGGATAACCGTCCGAGCGGCAATGCCATCACCCCGGGGGATGTTATCACGATGTACGACGGTACAACCATTGAAGTCCTCAATACCGATGCGGAAGGCCGTCTGATCCTCGGCGATGCCCTGCATTATGCCAGGCAGTATGATCCGGAGCTGGTGATGGACTTTGCTACCCTGACGGGAGCGGCCGTCCGTGCCATTGGAATCAGCGCTACGGCCTACATGGGAACGGCATCGGCAGATATCCGCCGTGAAGTTTCCGAAGCCGGACATGAAGTCCATGAGCGGCTGGTTGAGTTTCCGCTATGGGATGACTATGCCGATCAGCTGAAATCAGATATTGCCGATATGAAGAACGTAGCCGTCGGGGGCAATGCTGGTATGATCACGGCCGGTAAGTTCCTCGAGCACTTCACCACAGGCTATCCCTGGCTGCACTTTGATATTGCCGGACCAAGCTTCCTGCCCGCCGCTGACTCCTATCGCGGTAAAAACGGTACCGGAGTCGCCGTCAGGCTCATTGTCCGCTTCCTCGAAAAATATATGACTGACCACTCCAACCCAACACCAAAAGCCTGATTTCCATGTCTGAAATAATTCAAGAGAACAAGCCGCTTGTAGGCATTACCATAGGAGACCTCAACGGGATAGGGGGCGAGATCATCATCAAAGCGCTGGCTGATCCGCGTATCCTCAATTACTGTACTCCGGTGATCTATGCCTCGGTCGCCGCAGTCAATTTCCATAAAAAAGGCACTGATAGCAAAGCCTTTACCTTCTACTCCGTAGATACGATTGATGCCGTACAGCCCGGGAAAGTCAACGTCGTCGTCTGCTGGGATGAGCAGATCCGTATGGAGCCGGGTACGCCGGATCCCTCTCTGGGACGCTTTGCATTCATGTCGCTCTCCCGTGCTACGGATGATGTCCTTGCCGGAAAGCTCGACGCCATCGTTACCGCACCGATAGACAAGCACAGCATGCAGTCCGAGGAATTTGCTTTCCCCGGACATACCGAGTACCTCGCGGAGCGCTCTGCGGCCAAAGCACTGATGCTCATGATCGGAGAAGATATCCGCGTTGGCGTAGCCACCGGACATATTATGCTATCCGAAGTATCGGAGCACATTACGACCGATGGGCTATTGGACAAGCTCCGGATTATGAACCTGTCCCTCAAGCGTGATTTTGCCGTGCGCAAGCCGAAAATCGCCGTCCTGGGACTCAATCCACATGCGGGAGAAAACGGACTCCTCGGCCATGAGGAAGCCGAAATCATCACGCCTGCCATTGAGCGTGCCCGTGAGCGGGGCGCATTGGTCTTCGGACCTTTCCCTGCCGATGGATTCTTCGCCCTGCATCAGTACCGTGAGTTCGATGCTGTACTGGCGATGTATCATGACCAGGGACTTGTCCCCTTTAAGATGCTCAACTTCGCCAAAGGCGTCAATTATACGGCAGGACTGCCGATTGTGCGGACTTCCCCCGACCACGGGACGGCGTATACCATTGCCGCGAAGAACATTGCCGATGAGACGTCCCTGCGCGAAGCCATTTTCCGTGCCTTGGAAATCCTCCGCAACCGCGCCATGCACGTGGAGATCAACGAGGATCCGCTGCAATCCAAGACCGTCAGAGAGCGTGAGCGCGATGCATAGGCACAGCGGAGCAGGGTTCGATTCCCAGCGGGATCACTCAGGAATAATTTATTTCGGGTAAAACATAAAATGCTTACAACGCGCATTTTGTTAAACTATCCCGCCGGTTAAGTGGATAGGAGCATTTGAAAAATTACAATGTCGAAGTTTCTCTGCTTGCTGCAAGAACTGCTGCGCACTTTTGCCAAAACAAGGAGACTATAAATCGAATCCATTTGACCATTAAGTACATATTATTCGCCGATAAGGTATATATATGAAGGGCTATTTGTAGTAAATATTGACAGTGAAAGCATGTTCTCCTGTATTCACGCAGGAATCCAGGTGCTGGGGTAGAAAGATCCAGCATAAGAAATGTAAAGTAGTGTATGGCGTATCTACCATTTCAACGCGGGACATATTTTCGTAATTAAGCGAATTACCTCTATCGATACATTGCTTTCACACTTGAATCAGATAATAAAACGCAATTTCCTAAAATTACAGAAAATTCAATATGTTGATATAATTTGCATGTTCAAAGTAGAGAGAATAGTTGACAAAAAAATTGAGTAAACAATTATAAATAGAACAATATGAGTACTTTCTTTGGATTTTTATCATTTATCTGTACCATTGCCTTTGTAATAGGCATGATTAGCCCTAAAATTGTGCTATTTTTCACCGCCCGAAAATCAAGGGGCATGGTGGCTTTGGTATATCTATCAGCTATCTTTCTATTCACCCTTATGTCTGGCGCTACTCAGACACCGGAGCAGAAGGCAGCCGCAGAGCGGAAAGATAAAGAGAGCGAAAAAGCTGATTCATCCAAAACAGCTAAGACGGTTGGGCTAAGCTCTGAAGATGATTCAATATCAAGGCTAAAAGTAAATCTATTCAAGGCCGATAGCGCCCTTTCAAAATTTGATGGTAGTGCTTTCAGGGGATCACTTCTAAATCTGCAGCTCGAGATTGCCATTTTTTGGTATGACGCGAAATTGATTGAATCTGCAAAGGAGTATCCAGCCGCTGATAAAGAAATAAAAGCTCTTGCAAAGAAGGTAGAAGCTAAATTAAGCGCCGTTCAGATACGCGAATTTCCGGTTATGAGGCGCGACTATATAAAGGTCTCCTCACAAAACCTATGGAAAACGATGGCAAGGCAAGCGGATATGGGAAAACAATTGTGCTGACATCTGCCATCTTTGTCACTCACAAAACAATCAAAACAGTTCAGGAAGACATTCAGTCTGTTTTACAACAATTTCGATTTACCAAGGCTCAATATCACTGGTACGAGGACGCGGATGACGCAACTGTCTATTCATTTGAAAGTCCAACCGATGGCGCAATAGTGTCTGAATAATGCCCCTGTATCAACCTTTAACTATGCCGTCAGGCTTTACGCGCAGCACGCCATACAACCATGCCCTCTAACCTATAAGCCCGTGTTGCATCCTAAGACTCGCAAGAACGGCACGCAGCTCATACGAATCAGGAGCATCTTCGAAAAATAAGCAGTAGTGCACTTCAATGCGAAGACATCAGTAGGTAAAAAACTGGATGGGGAGTTGGTATGCTGGTTCAGCAACTACACCCTACTGAGATCGCGAATGACTTTTTCACAAAATCAGGAAATGGAGAAACATTTGGAGGAACATTTGGCGAAATCAGGCGAAGGAGATCGTACGATAATTAGTGACAAATCAGCATATTGCAGGAAATCTTGGCCTAACCGATTCATTTCCTTTCGATAATAGCAATCCCAGCGGGAGCATTCCAAAAATTTTAGCCTCAAACTTTACAGATTTGTAAAATAGTCCTACCTTTGCATTCCCAAAAGGGAAAGGCCTCTCCGGCCCGATCACTTGCGGGATGCTGTTTCGCAATAGCATTATGTAGATCCTGTAGCTCAGCTGGTAGAGCAATACACTTTTAATGTATGGGTCCTGGGTTCGAATCCCAGCGGGATCACTCTATTGGAGCCTCTGTAAGTTTAATACTTGCGGAGGCTTTTTTGGTTTGGGGAGGTGTAAAAACTTTAGCTTTGCAACATATACAGGTCAAATTATGCGCTATCACTCTACATCTACACAAACGCCTGAAACAGATTATTCTAGTCTTCTCAAGCTTTCCGTAAAAAAACTTGAAGCAATGTATTCTGATCTTCTCAAGCTTCCTGTTCCGACAGTAAAAAAACTTCCCAGTACTTTTTTTGACATAGGGCGCTTCTCCCGCCGGGAAACTGTGATCAGTAATTTTTATGCTTACTATTTTAATCCGGAAGAAGATCATGGATTTGGATACTTATTTCTGCATGCTTTCCTCGATTGCATAAGTATGAGAGATTTCGTGAAAACAAATATCAGGATCACTACGGAAGAATCAACAACAAATAGACGGAGAATAGATATAATAATTAGAGGCTTGAATGATAATGGAAAAGAATCTGCTATTATTATTGAAAATAAGATAGGAGCAGATTTATATAATAATCTTAATGAGTATTATGACCATATTGATGGCGATGGTGATAAAGTACTTGTTGTGCTGTCTCGCCGGAGGGTAAATCTTCAGAATAATACTAATAATTATGTAAATGTATTACATAGTCTCTTTGTAGAGAAGATCATCTGTATTTCAGGGGAATACTTATTTAACGCTACGGAATCAAACAGGGTAATTTTAAAACACTTTTTAGACAATATAATTAATTGGAATATGCCACCAGACATGAAAAATGTGATAGAATTTTATCTGAAGAACTCGGAAAAAATTAAGCAATTAGCAGCGATGCAAAGAATATTAATTGATCAAGTAATGACGGATGTTCATGAGAAAGTTTTAAATCATTGCCCTTATGAGGAAAATAAGTTACCAGATTATTTAAAATATCATATTAAAGAGCAAGGTAGTGTTAAATGTTTGAAAAATTTAAATTTGGTAATTTATCCTTTTTATAAAAAGGAAGACAGCGATACGGTTTTCAGGGTCTGTATTGAAATGGGTAATAATAAATTAAATATGGAGCGTGCTGATTCTCTGTATAAAGAACTTGAAAGAATTATTAAAGATAAAAATTTCAGCTTAAATAAAATGTCAGAAAATAAAAGTAATATTGTGCTTAAGGACTATTCCTGGAGCGAGTTATATAGAGATCCAATGTCTAATTTTGATAATATATTTCAAAATGAGTGGGTACCTGTTATAAAGGCTATAGAAACTGTTTTCAGCCAAAATCTGTAGCTGACCAGTCTCAAACAGTTGAAGCTGCTGGAGATCATATTACACTGTAGTTTTTTTACTCTATATTTATCATCATCTCCCAACACCTTATCCCAACCGCGGGACGGCATCCAGCAGGCTGCGGGTATAGGGGGACTCGGGGGCGGAGAATACGGCATCGGCGGAACGGTATTCCTCTACCTGTCCGTTTTTGAGGACGAGGATATCATCGCATAAAAACCGGATCACGCTGAGGTCATGGGAGATGAAGATATAGGTGAGATGGAGGCGGTCGCGGAGATCGCTCAGCAGATTCAGCACCTGTGCCTGCACGGAGACGTCGAGTGCGGATACAGATTCGTCTAATATAATCAATTCCGGCTCAAGGGCTAAGGCACGGGCGATGGAGACGCGCTGACGCTGTCCGCCGGAAAACTGATGCGGGTAGCGGTGATAGTGCTGATGCTCGAGTCCGACCTGCTCCAGCAGCTGCATGACCTTATCGCGGCGCTCTGCGCGGTTGCGATGCAGTCCATGGACGGTCATAGGCTCGAGGATGGCATCTCCGATGCTTTGGCGCGGATCCAGGGAGGAATACGGATCCTGAAATACGATCTGCATATTGCGGCGCATCCGCCGCATTTCTATGTTAGATAATTGAGTCAGGGATTTTCCGGCATAGATAATTTCGCCCGCAGTGGGTTCAATCAGCCGAAGTACCGAGCGCCCGAGGGTCGTTTTTCCAGAGCCTGATTCCCCGACGATGCCCAGCACACGTCCTTTTTGGACACTAAAGCTGACATCATCTACGGCTTTAACATACTCCTTCGGAGCCAGCCAGGCGCCCCGCAGCGGAAAATACGTCTTTAGATGCCGGACTTCCAGCAATACAGGCGCATCGGATACTGCTGCTCTGGCGGAGCTGATCTGATCTGCTGCATCCGGCAGGATGGCATCGGAAATAAAATCGGAAATGACGGGCAGCCGCCTGAGCCGCTGAGAAATCGGCGGACGGCAGGCAAGGAGTCCGCGGGTATATGGATGCTCCGGTGCCGAAAAAATATCGGAGGCCCTACCCTGCTCTACAATTTCCCCGCGATACATGACCGCGACGCGGTCGGCCAGCTCTGCTACTACGCCGAGATCATGGGTAATGAATATCATCGACATTCCGTAGCGCTGCTGCAGGCTGCGCAACAGTTCAAGGATCGTTTTCTGTACGGTAACGTCCAAGGCAGTCGTCGGCTCATCGGCAATGAGGATGCGGGGCTTGCAGGCGATGGCCATCGCAATCATCACCCGCTGCTTTTGTCCACCGGATAGCTCGTGCGGATAGCTATCGAGCATTTTTTCCGGACGCGGGAGCTGCACCTGCCGGAACAGCTCCAATACTTCGGCACGTGCCTGTTTCTTGGACATTTTCCGGTGGCGGATCAGGGTCTCGGCAACCTGATATCCACAGCGTAGCACCGGATTCAGAGAGGTCATTGGTTCCTGGAAGATCATTCCGATCTCATTGCCACGAATATCCTCGAGCTGCCTTTCCGGAAGCCCGTTCAGCTCCGTAATTTCTCCGGAGCGGCGCGTGTAGCGGATACTCCCCTGCTGGATAAGTCCCTGCGCGCTCAGCAGGCGCATGATGCTCATGGAAGTCACTGATTTTCCAGAGCCTGACTCGCCTACAATTCCCAGCGTCTCCCCCTCGGCGAGTTCAAAGCTGATTCCCCGTACGGCCTCCGTGCGTAGGGATCCGTTGCGGAAGGTTACGTGCAGATCAGTT
>JBBRLW010000056.1:0-9146 GCA_038231115.1 Bacteroidia bacterium | reverse complement strand
CCGAATCCGTTCATCGATGTGGCTCATATCACGTACACGGTAGCGAAAGCTGAGCGTGTCGAGATTAAAGTCTTCAATGCGGAAGGTAAGCTGGTTGAGACGCTGTTCTCTGGCCAGGCTACTCCGGGAATATATAATGTTGACTTCAAAGCTGCTGAGCGTGCTCAGGGTCTCTACATGATCAAAATGATTGCTGGAGACAAAGAAGTTCAGAAGAACATGATTCAGGTGAGATAATCTCTCTTGTAATGAGAGGGATGCAATCCATCCTATAAATGCTTTGGCGGCCCCGTTCTCGGATAGAGAGCGGGGCCGTCGGCGTTATAGGGGGAAATGGATAATTAGGGCTGGAGTTTTCGGGAAAAATCTGTAAATTTGCCCACTAAATGGTTCCGTAGCTCAGTTGGATAGAGCAACAGATTTCTAATCTGTCGGTCATAGGTTCGAATCCTATCGGGATCACAAAGCCCTCCACAACCCTGGAGGGCTTTTTTTATGCGGAAAAGTGTGGTTTCGCTATCCTGAGACAGGCTCTTGCATCCGCAGCGTTATTGTATTGATAAAACACTATCATTGGGAGCTGGCCATCATTATTAGGGACCTGATTTGCTTTCTTCCTGTTGTGCACACAAGGTGGCATGATTTCAGAATTATAAATATGGGAACAGAAGGCGCAGGCTCTGGTGTTGGTATTTTATCAGCCATCGGGCAGGTCTTAAAATATAATATATTAAGAAATCAGATTATGGAATATAACAAACTAAGTCCGGAGGAGGAGCACATCATTGTCAATAAGGGCACAGAAAGGGCATTCACCGGCGAGTACAACGATCATAAGGCCGCTGGCAAATACGTCTGCCGTCGATGCAATACGGCTCTTTATAACTCCAATGACAAGTTCAGCTCAGGCTGTGGCTGGCCTTCCTTTGATGACGAGATACAGGGTGCAGTGAAGCACGTTCCGGACAAGGACGGTCATCGCACGGAAATCGTCTGCGCGGCCTGTGATGCGCATCTGGGACACGTGTTCAAGGGAGAACGGTTCACACAAAAAAATACACGTCATTGTGTAAATTCGATGTCGCTCAAATTCATACCTGCGGAGTCGTAGGTTGATACGCAGGCGAGAGAGTAGGATATTCTCGTAGAGAGAGTGCGGTTTATGTTGGAAGAGTCAATTCGGATGTTTTTGCGTCCTATGGGGATGTGCTATGTACTTCATAGCGTGTGATGCGGGTATTAGAATGGAATGTAAAATGTGGGGATTAAAGTAATCTCAGCATGGAATCCAAAAAATGAGCTAATGCCGGGATTGATCCATTTTATAAATAATTGGTATTGAGAAAAATACTAATTTGCCGGAAATTTGAGATGATGAACAAAATGGTTTCCGGATTATTGAAGATGAAATTGGTTAAGCGCAGGTATCTGCGATATTTTTTGTTTCTGATGATGACCATATCCGTGTTGGGATCGGTGGCACAGGATACTCCGAAAATGGAGAGTATGAACGATATGCCGCGTGCGAGGCGGATGGAACAAGCGCCGGAAAATCAGGCAACAGAGGGAGGCGTTGGATCTGCTGAAGGAGATGTGAATGCTTCAGTTGATGGTACTGATATTCAGAAGGCGCAAAATGAAGCGGCCAATCAGGGGAATAAGGGATTCTCTTCTCAGACTACCGAAAAGTTCAGGTCGCTGTCCTCACTGGAGTTTGGATTATCGCTATTGGTGCTGTTGTTCGGGATGGGTGTTATTCTGCTGGAGATTTATCTGGTAACAAAGCAGCATATATCCGCTACGGAAACTGTGAAATTTATCATTATAACACTTATAATTATCAGTACGCTGTTTCTGATTACGGCGGGTTATGATAATGATCAGATTGCACCGGCTATTGGATTACTGGGTACGATTGCGGGCTATCTGCTGGGTCGGATTACGAACGAAGATAAGCCGAAAGGTGGCGATGGGAGCGGAGGAAGTTTGCCGCTGAATCCGCTGAATCCGCCGAGTCCGCCGAGCGTGTAGCGTAAAAGTCGGGCAGTTAACAGGTAATCCGGAGTGAAAGAGCCTGTCCGGAATTGTATATAGTCTTGTTTGGATGCTTTTTATATCATCCTGCGTTGAGCGTCAGCGCTGCTGTATTCCGCAAAGCCTGTCCGGAGGGAATGGGAAAATTATATCAATGCGTGGATATAAGTCGCTGAGCATGAAATCCAGGAAATGGGGGTTGATGTTGGGATGAGCAGTATTTTATAAATCATTGGTATTGAGAAAAATACTAATTTGCCGGAAATTTGAGCTGATGAACAGAATGGTTTCCGGATTAATGAAGATGAAATCGGTGAAGCGCAGGTATCTGCGGTATTTTTTGTGCCTTATGATGATGGTATCTGTAATGGGATCGGTTGCACAGGATACACCGAGACGAGAAAACGAGATGCCGAACGACCGTAGAGAGGAAGAAATAGTAAAGATGCCACCTCGCGCGTATAGAGTAGAGAGGGCTCCGCCGACTTTCAGGCTGGCGGATCCGTCGCCGGAAGGTCCGGGAACGGGCGGCGGCGGTGGTGGTACATCTGCTGGGGGAGGCGCAAGTCCGGTTGCCGCAAGTACTGACCCGTCCATTGGCGCAGCTACTGCTGAGGGCTCTGTGGTAGAGGCAGGCGATAGTCCGGATGTGGTCAGACAGTTAGGGCAAAGTCCTGCGGCGGCTGCGTCGGCCAATCAGGGGAATAAGGGATTCTCTTCTCAGACTACAGAAAAGTTCAGGTCGCTATCCTCACTGGAGTTTGGATTATCGCTAATTGTGCTCCTCTTCGGGATGGGCGTTATTCTGCTGGAGATCTATCTAGTGACGAAGCAGCATATATCGGCTACGGAAACGGTGAAATTTATTATCATAACGCTGATCATTATCAGTACGCTGTTTCTTATTACGGCCGGTTATGATAATGATCAGATTGCACCGGCTATTGGATTATTGGGCACGATTGCGGGCTATCTGTTGGGTCGGATTACCAATGAGGATAAGCCTAAGGGTGGCGATGGAAGTGTGCCGCCGACTCCACCGAGTGTTTGAGGGTAGTGGAAGTTGAGGTAAGATAATGCCGAGCTTCAGGGAGTAAAATATCTTTTACTAATTATTTTCTGTTGTTAATGCTTGTGGTAGCATGAGTAGGAAGGGGAGGGCGCGGCTGTAATCGAGTAGTGGGTACTCGAGTCCGAGGCGGCGGAGGTTGTGGTAGTAGGTCTGGTGATGCTGGTAGTAGCATCGTTCGGATTGAATGAGCCAAGCCTGGGGGCCGAGCTTTTCGGCGAGGAACCATTTTTCTATTAATCTGCCGGTTCTGCCGTTTCCATCATAAAATGGATGTATTTTAACAAAGACCAGATGTAGGAGCGCAGCATAATAAAATACTTCCTGTATGGCCAAATCATTAGATAACAGTGTAGAAAGGTCGGCATACAACAGGGTCATTTCGTGCTGGACGGTATCGGAGGGCGCGGCTACATATTCTATACGTCCATCATCGGAAGTAACATACATATTCCCTATTCTTAATTGTCCCTGCCTGTTTTGAGGTAGAATGTGACTGGTTAGGAGCTTGTGAATCGCATCGATATTGGTTTTATTGCAGGGATGCGATTTTGCGAACTGGTACGCGTTATATAGGTCATCAATTTTTTGAGTATAATCGGTGAGAAATGCTACTCCAAATCGTTTGTGCTTCACATAACTATCCAGGTCAATATCTTCGCCTTCAATTTTGGACGAATATACGGCGGAAACTGAAGTATAGAAGCTGAATGTATCCAGGCTCAGCTCGCTATCCCGAAGCTGTAGATAGCTTTTCAGGAAATTTTCGTTTATTTGTTCACAATAATCTGATATTAGAATATCTGTTAATATCTTCAAATTTTCCATCATAAATTATTGCAGCTGTATTTCCGTAGATATTGATGCAAAAAGATGCAGGAAATTTCCATTTATTTGTTCATTTTTTCTACGATGCGGGAGGTGGAGCGTCCCGGGAGGTAGGGAAGGAGGGCGACGCTTCCGCCGGTGGCGCATACCTGTGTGGCTCCGATGACCTGAGCGATGGAATAGTCGGCGCCTTTGACGAGGAGATCGGGCTGGAGGAGGGTGATTAGCGCGAGGGGGGTTGGATCATCGAAGATGCAGAGGGCATCTGTGAAGCTGAGTCCGGCTAATAGCATGGCGCGGGAGTACTCGTCCTGCAAGGGGCGTGAGGGTCCTTTGAGAGTGCTGACGGATGCATCGGAGTTGATGGCGATGATGAGCCGGTCTCCGAGGGAGGCGGCTTTGGCGAGGTAGTCGAGGTGGCCGAGGTGGAGGATGTCGAAACATCCGTTGGTGAAGACGATGCGCTCGGAATTGCTGCGCCAGGCTTCGACCTGATCGCGGAGGCGGTTATGCTCGCGGCTATAGAGCTTCTGCCGGATGTGTGGGAGTATCGGTCGCATTGGTAGAGGTGACGGGAGTAGGGTTATTTTTCCGGTTACGGCGTTCGATGAATGATACGGAGAGGAAGCAGATGGCGCCGACGACGATAACAACGAGGGTCTGGAAGGAGTGGGCTACGAAGGCATAGGTTACGGATTGCTGATAGGAGACATGATAGAGGGTCAGTGCCTGAATGACTGCGGCGTGATAGGCTCCGATGCCTCCCTGGACGGGAGCGACGAATCCGAAGCTTCCGAGGACGAGTACAGTGAGTGAGGTAAGAAGTCCGATGGAGTCAGTCATGTTAAGGGCGAGGAAACAGATATAGACCATGAGGTAATAGCACATCCACATAGCGAAGGAGTAGAATATAAAGAGGAATCGGTTTTCCATGCGCCAGATGGACTGCATGCCGTCGAGAAATCCTTTGATGAGGCCAAATCCTTTTTGGTAGAGGGGTATGGCAGCGATGCGTTTCCGGAGGGCGAAGAGGGCTAATGCGATGAGGAGCATGAATCCCATGATGCTATAGACAAGGAATCCGGAGAGGAATGAGAATTTGTCCTGAAGGGTCTGTGCGAGGGAGTTGTTGAAGAAATCGCGGAGGCGGCTGAACTCGAGGATAATGTTCAGGACGACGAGCATGAGGAGGAAGAGTACATCTACGATGCGCTCGCTGACGACGGTTCCGATAAGCTTATCTACGGGCACTTTGTTGGTGCGGTTGAGGACATAGCATCTGGATACTTCTCCGAGGCGGGGCACGGCGAGGTTGGCGAAGTATCCGGTCATCACGGCGACGAAGCTATTGAGCGGGGAGACGGTGTATCCGAGGGGCTTGATGAGCATGCTCCAGCGGAGTCCGCGGATAAAGTGGCTGAGGACGGTCATCACGAAGCATACCGATATCCAGGTATAGTCAATGTGTGTAATGGAGCGTTTGATTTCTTCCCAGTTCTGATTTTTGTAGAGCTGGTAGAAAAGGAATATCCCCAGTCCGAGAAAAGCTGCGAATTTTAGAGCGTCAATAAGCTTTTTCTTCATCGGGATGGTTTTTCGGTGTTTGAAATTTATTCTGTAGGCGTGGTGTGGTGTGTGGCTGCGCGGGGTGGGATGCGGTTGCTGGCATCGGGGAAGATGACGCTTGGGCGGAAGGTTTTAGCTTCTTCAAAGTCCATCTGTGCATACGAGATGACGATGACAATATCTCCGACGGCTGCTTTGCGTGCTGCAGGTCCGTTGAGGGTTACGCTACCGGATCCGCGCGCTCCTCGGATGATATAGGTCTCGAGGCGCTCGCCGTTGTTGATATTGAGGACCTGGACTTTTTCGCCTTCGATGAGATTGGCGGCATCGAGGAGGTCTTCGTCAATGGCAATGCTACCGACGTAGTTGAGGTCGGACTCGGTGAGGACGACGCGGTGTATTTTGGATTTAAGGACTTCTATCAGCATGATATGTGCTCAAATGCCGATGAGAAGGGCTGCAGGAGGATGGTTACTCTATGCGGACTGAGAGGTTATCAATCAGCCTTACTTTTCCCAGATACGCTGCCACGAGGATAATTACATCCTGATGGGGATGTATCTGATCCAGGGGCTGGAGCGTTTCGGCGCTGCAAATATCGAAATAATCCAGCGTAAAGATATTATCTCTCTGTAACTCCCTGATGGCCTCTGCGCGAACGACGGAGAGCATGGTACGGGCGGCGAGGGCTTCGGCTGCTTCATGCATCACCTGGTGGAGACGGGGAGCCTGCTGAAGCTCCTCAGGGCGGAGAAAGGTGTTGCGGGAAGACATGGCAAGTCCGGAAGCGGCTCTAAAGGTCGGGACTTTGACCAGGCGGATGGGGATATGCAGATCGCTGACGAGCTTGCTGACGATCAGCCATTGCTGATAGTCTTTGGCTCCGAAGTAGGCTACATCGGCGGGGATTATTTCGAAGAGGCGTTTGAGGACGGATGCAACTCCGGAAAAATGTCCCGGGCGGTGCTTGCCTTCGAGTACTTCGCCTATTTGTCCGGCATCGAAACTGAGGTAGCGCATGGCGTCCTCGGGATATACTTCGGAGGCAGAAGCGGGGTGGAAAACGGCGCTGCATCCATTGGCTTCGAGCAGATGGAGGTCCTGATCGAAGGTCTGGGGATAGCGGTCAAAGTCAGCGGGATCATTGAACTGCTGGGGATTTACGAATATGCTGGCGATGGTGATGTTGTTTTCCTCGGCAGATTGGCCGATGAGGGTTGCGTGTCCCTGATGTAGGGCACCCATGGTAGGGACAAATCCTATGGTTTTGCCGGCGGCACGGGAATGGGCGACGTAGCTGAATATATCGGAGGCGGTATTGAATACTGGGATACTCATGGGGAAATTTTTTGCAAAATTAAGGAAATAGTTAAATTTGATCGGGGGAGGAGGTAAACAGATGGGGTGGCGGTCAAAGGTTTCTGTGCGGCAGGAGTATATCGATGAATATGCCGCCTGAGGGCAGTCTGTTTTGGGAGAGGGTATAGATTTGATTAGGAATTACCGATAATTTTTCCGTAATTTTGTATAGTTTCTTACGTCCGGAATGGTCGTTTTGAACAATCTCTCAACAGAAATTACAACATTCTCAATAGATTTATGAGCAAACTTAAGATTCTGTATGTCACACATGAAATGACACCGTATCTCGAGCTAAGCCAGATGGCTGTCAATGCGCGGGAGCTTCCACAACGTATGCAGGAGCGCGAGACGGATGTACGTGTGTTCATGCCGAGATTCGGAGTAATCAAGGAGCGCAAGCATCGTTTGCACGAGGTAATCCGCCTTTCAGGGATTAATATTCCGGTGGGTGACGAGGATAATCCGCTGCTCATCAAAGTGGCTTCCCTTCCGGCGGCACGTATGCAGATCTACTTTCTGGATAACGATTATTATTTCAGCAAAAGAGGATACCTTACAGACGAGGGCAAGACTGAGTTATATGCGGATAATGCCGAGCGTGTTATCTTTTTCAATAAAGGCGTAATCGAAATTATCCACAAGCTGGGCTGGTATCCGGATATTATCCATTGCCAGGGCTGGATGTGTGGTATGGTTCCGATGTATGCCCGTACGGTTCCGCGTAATGAGCAGGTTTTCCGCAATACAAGGTTCATTTATACGCCTTACGAGGATGTATTCAGCGAAAGCCTGGGTGCTGATTTTGTGTCCAAGGCACAGGTAACGGGTCAGGATGCGGAAGGATTCAAGTATCTTGAAAATCCGGTTTGCAGCGACTTTTACCGTACAGGTATTACTTTTGCAGACGGTATCACTTTAGGCAGCCACGAAGTTGGTGCAGAGCTTACAAAGCTCTCATTTGACTCGGGTAAGCCTGTCCTGGGCTTCCAGGAAAAAGGATCTGAGAACTTTGCTGAAAATCATCTGGAACTTTACCGGGCGCTGCTTGAGCAGCCTGTCCTCGAAAAGCAATAAGCGCGGGCTGCATAATGCAGTCTGGCTTATTATAGCTTCACTTAGTATTTATACTTCCTCCTGCGATAAGGCGCATGATCTTGGACTCAAGGATGCGCCTACGGATGGGATATATAACGTCGAGACGCGGACAATTCCGCTGGTTGTGGCTACTGAGCGTCAGGGAAGCCTGAGATCGGATAACCTGTATGACCTTCTTCTGGGTTCTTATAATGATCCGGCGACGGGACGTATGACGGCTTCGATCTATACGCAGCTATTTCTTGACAAGGAGGGTCAGACATTTGATGGAAGTCAGGTGGTTGACTCGGTGGTCGGGAATCTGTTCTATTCAAAAGTCGAAAATGTAGTTGGAAGTGCCTCTGATGCGCAGCACTGGAAGGTGCACGAGATTCAGGATGCATTAACTGCGCTAAGCTATGCCTCGGATACGTTAATACAATCGAGCATAACGGATGATCTGGGAAGCTTTGATGGCAATATATCGGATACCGATCCGGACTCGATCCTTCGTTTTCCTTTGAGTAAAAATCTGGGAGACAGGATATTAAAGATCGGTGCGCCGAATCTGGTGGATAATACTTCGTTTATTTCGGCTTTTAAAGGCATTGTCATTCAGCCGGATACGGCTCTTTATACAGGTCTGGGGGGAATTGGCAGCTTCCGCTTGACGGATTCCCGCTCGAAAGTGGTCATCTATTTTCATGATAATGGCGGATCAGGCAAAACATTTACGCTGAATATGTCCGGCTCTGCACGGCGGGTAAATATCTACAGACATAATATCAAATCCTCTGCTTTTACGGATCCGAATCTCGCCTACGTCAAAGGGGGGAACGGATTGAGAGTGCGGGTAAGCGTTGATACTTCTTTTATCCGGCTGGTACGCTCTGGATTGGTGGTGATTCATAAGGCAGATCTGTTTTTCAAGACGGAAGTGCCATCAGGAAGCTTTGCCGCTCCTACGGTTGCACAGCTTTATCCGCGGGATTCCTTTGGAAACAGTACCGGATTCACATTTTCTTCTACGATCATTACTGATAATATACTTCCGGAATACGGAGGCAGCTATAATGCTTCCGATACGAGCTATAAGTTCAGGCTGAGCATATTTGTTCAGCGGCTGGCGAAGCTGTATCAGCAGGGTGCAGATGTGTCGGCAAATAGGGGACTGAATCTGTATCTGCCGACGGGTAATCCGACGACAGCACGT
>JBBRLW010000055.1:0-9215 GCA_038231115.1 Bacteroidia bacterium | reverse complement strand
GAAGCCGCTGAAGCCCTCTATGGACCATATCAGTGGGGGCGATATGATCTCCTGGTACTTCCACCGAGCTTTCCCTATGGAGGCATGGAAAATCCGGAGCTTACTTTCTGTACGCCGACCATTATTACCGGAGACCGCTCGCTAACCAGCCTCGTCGCCCATGAGCTGGCGCATTCCTGGTCCGGAAACCTCGTCACCAATGCTACATGGAATGATTTCTGGCTTAATGAAGGATTCACTGTCTATTTTGAGCGACGCATCATGGAATACCTCTACGGAAAGCCCTATGCCGATATGCTCGAGGAAATTGGATATACAGATCTAATCAATACGCTCGACCTTCTTGGCGCAGATACCGATGCAACCAAGCTTAAGCTCCACCTCAACGGAAAAGATCCGGACGAAGGCATGAATCAGATTGCCTACGAAAAAGGATATTTCATGCTTCTCCTGATTGAGAAAAAAATCGGACGTAAAGCCTGGGATACCTTTATCCGCAATTACTTCGAGCGCTTCGCCTTCCGCAGCATGAATACCGAGTCCTTTATGGAATACCTCAAAGCGGAGCTTTTTCCGCGTGATGAAGAGTTTATCCAGGGACTCAATCACTGGATTTACCAGCCCGGACTTCCTTCCGACTGTCCATATACTCCTTCCGAGCGCTTCGCTGCCGTACAAAAGATCTCGGATGCCTGGCTCCAGGGCGCCGCACTTCAAAGAGCAGAAGCCGAAAAATGGTCAACCCATGAGTGGCTCTATTTCCTCAGAAACCTTCCTAAAGATATTTCCCCGGATAAGCTTGCTTCCCTGGATATTCAGTTTCATCTCAGCGATTCCAAAAATGCAGAGATTCAGGCCATCTGGTATGAGCATGCCATCAGGCAGCAATATCAACCTGCTTATGAGGGAATGAAACAGTTCCTCGCATCCGTAGGCCGCAGAAAATTCATTGTGCCCCTGTACCGCCTGATGAATCAGATGCCGGAAATGAAAGCTATGGCTTCCGAAATTTACGTCAGTGCCCGCCCGAACTACCACGCGGTAGCGGTATCTACGCTGGATAGTCTTCTGAATTACAAGTCCTGATATCCGGAATGGATATATATCCGATCCTTCGCGAGGCATTATTCCAGCTTGATCCCGAACAGGCGCATCATCTGACGGTAAAGCTTCTCGGACTTTCCAATGCCACAGGACTGACCGGACTGCTGTATCCGAAGCAGAAGGACAATATATCCGTAGAAGTCGCCGGACTTATCTTTCCCAACCGCGTTGGACTCGCTGCAGGATTCGATAAAAATGCCCTCTATATCAACGATATGGCGCGTCTCGGATTCGGTCACATAGAAATAGGGACCGTCACGCCCAAGCCACAGGAGGGAAATCCAAAGCCGCGTATGTTCCGATTGCCGGAAGACCGTGCCCTCATCAACCGCATGGGATTCAACAACGATGGTGCAGATGCCATCGCACTTAGGCTATCCCACATCCGTCCCAAAGCAATCATCGGAGGCAATATCGGCAAGAACAAATCAACCCCCAATGAGGAAGCAGCTTCAGACTATGCCTATTGCTTTTCTAAGCTCTATCCTTATGTGGACTATTTTACGGTCAATGTCAGCTCCCCCAATACCCCCGGACTGCGGGCACTTCAGGAAAAAGATTCACTCTTGAGCATCCTCGGAACCGTTCAGAACCTGAATCATGCTCAGCCCATCCCCAGACCGGTCTTCCTCAAGATTGCTCCCGATCTGGGCATACATCAGCTCGATGATATCATGGATATCGTCCTCCAGTCGGGCATCTCCGGAATCATTGCCACCAACACAACCATCTCCCGCGACGGACTCAGCTACAATCAGCAACAGCTCGCCGATATCGGCGCCGGCGGACTCAGCGGCGCGCCTCTAACCCGACTTAGTCTCGGCATACTCAAACATCTCGGAAAGCACCTGCCTTCCTCAACTGCCCTCATTAGTTCTGGAGGTATTATGTCCGCTGATGACGCACACGCACGCCTTGATTCCGGTGCTCATCTCGTTCAGCTATATACCGGATTTATCTATCAGGGGCCTGATCTGATCAGGAATATTATTATTGACAGTCAGGCGCATCGCTAAATCCCAATTAAGGAAAGACCTTGTGCAAGTTTTAACCTTTTTTAAATTTATTGATAATGCCTTTATATTATCTTCGCATGAAGTTTTTTTAAATAGCACCCACTAAGTGCTCTCAGCAGGCATGAATCATTACACTATTAGCTGCAACAATCATCAGCGGCATTACATTGATATACAGGCGCGTTTTTCTACTGAGGGGAAAGATACCATCCGTTTGCAATTGCCAGCGTGGCGCCCGGGAAGATATGAGCTGGCCAATTATGCCCAGAACATTCAGCGCTGGGAAGCGTACTCTTCCATTGGCGAGAAACTGAAATACAAAAAAACTACAAAAGATTGCTGGGAAATCACTACCCAGGGAGCCTCGGAAGTCGTTATCGACTATAATTACTACGCCAATCAGCTGGATGCAGGGGCTTCCTATTATGATGCCCATCAGCTATACGTCAATCCCGTCAATTGCCTGCTCTACAATCCGGAGCAAATTAATGCGCAACATACCATCCAGCTGGAAATTCCGGCTGATTTCGAGATCGCCTGCGGACTGGAGTTCAATGCCGATCGTATGGCCACGTCCCCTGATTATCATCTGCTTGCTGATTCTCCTTTTATAGCATCTCCTACGCTCAAGCATAAAACCTACGTTGCAGGAGGATATACCTTCCACGTTTGGATGCAGGGAGAATGCCGTCCGGACTGGCCACGCCTGATCGAAGATTTTCGCAAATTCAGCGAGGTAGAAATATCCATGTTCGGAGAACTTCCTGTTAAGGAGTATCACTTTATATACCAGCTACCGCCCGTCAAGTTCTATCACGGAGTCGAGCACATCGGTAGTACCGTCATCGCCATGGGGCCCGGATTCCGCCTCATGACCCGCGAGATATATACCGAGTTTCTGGGAATCAGCTCACATGAGCTGTTCCATGCCTGGAACATCAAGTCCATACGCCCTAAGGAGATGTATCCTTATGACTATGCCCATGAGAATTACACCAACCTCGGATATGTGGCCGAAGGCGTAACGACCTATTATGGCGATCTGATTCTGCTACGCAGCGGCGTATTTTCCTATGAGAGCTTTGCTATGGAAATAGCCAAATTCGTTCAGCGTCAGCTGCATGGCAGTGGAAAAAAATATATGTCCCTGGCCGAGTCCAGCTTTGATACCTGGCTGGATGGATACAAGCCCGGCGTACCGGATAGAAAAGTATCCATGTACGTCAAAGGCATGATGGTCGCATTTATACTTGATACGGAAATCATGCGCCACACCTCCAACGAAAAAAACCTCGACAATGTCATGTACAGGCTCTATCATGAGTTTGCAAAACAGGGCAAAGGATATTCCGAGGAAGATTACAGGCAGCTCATTGAAGAAACCGCAGGCACCAGCTTCGAGGAATTTTTTCAGGATTATATCTGGGGATTAACTCCAATTGATGAGCCATTTGCCCGTGCGCTGAAATACGTCGGACTTGAGCTGAAAACGCATCCCGCCCTTGACGCACATGAACGCAGCTTCGGATTCAAAATCAAGGAAGAAGGCACCCGCCGCCTCATCAGCCATATCGAAATCGATTCGCCGGCTGATATTGCCCAGCTTGCCGTAAATGACGAGATCCTGGCGATTAACGGCTACTATGCCGATGCAGGAAATATCGATGACATGATGGAGTACTTTGAAAAAGGAGATGTAGAGCTAACCGTTTTCCGCTCGCGCCGCCAGATTCAGGTTCGGCTGCACCTTGATGGAAAGCAGTATCTCTCCAATTACAGCGTCATCAAAATCGGAGGCGTGGATGAGCAGGTCAAATCAAGCTTCAAATCCTGGAGCCATCAGGAGTACGACATGCTCCCGCATGAGATGATTTACGCTTCCTGATCCCCAGCCCTCAGGCGCTGTTTCCGCTACCCGATTCCCGCTGCAATCAGCAGATCTATTTCCTTATAGCTTAGAGCAAATCGCTCTGCAATGCTCTGATTCGTCAGGTGGCCTTTGTATATATATACGCCACTCCGGACCCCTACCTTATCCCACAGATAATTTCGGATACTGCCATAATCCCCGACATCTATCAATAGCGGAGCAAATATATTGCTCAGCGCATACGATGCCGTCCGGGCTACCCTCGAGGCAATATTTGGCACACAGTAATGGATAACATCGTGCTGAACAAAGATCGGATCGGTATGCGTCGTAACTCTCGAAGTCTCAAAGCACCCCCCCTGATCTATGGCCACATCCACAATCACAGAGCCTGATTTCATCTGAATCACCATCTCCTCTGTGACCACACACGGAGTACGTCCCTGCTTCGCACGGATAGCCCCAATGACTACATCTGCCGTGCGCAATGCCCGCGTCAATATATTCGGATGCATGATAGACGTAAATATCCTTTTGCCCAGCGTATTCTGTAATCTGCGGAGCCTGTAAACTTCGTTATCAAATACTTTGACCTCGGCACCCAGTCCTAGTGCCGTCTGTGTGGCAAACTGACCTACTGTCCCGCTTCCCAAAATCACTACCTCGGATGGTGGAATACCCGATATACCACCCAGCATCACCCCCTTCCCATGATTGATATTGCTCAAATATTCCGCTGCAATCAGGATACTCGTACTGCCTGCAATTTCTGACATCGATTGTATAATCGGATAAAGCCCCGACTCATCCTGAAGATACTCAAAGCACAGTGCCGTCGCCTTTTTACGCATCAGAAGCTCAAGCTGCTCGCGTTTCAGCATTGCAAAATGGAGCGCCGAAATAATCGTCTTCCCTTCCTCCATCATATTGATCTCCTCCATAGATGGAAATGAGACCTTCATTATAATATCACATTTGAAAACTTCCTCTTTCTGGAAAGTGATAAATGCTCCGGCATTTTCGTAATCGCGGTCGAAGAATTTAGCCTCCTTGCCCGCCCCCGATTCAATTACAACACGGAATCCATTGCCTGTAAGCAATTGACACGCCTGTGGAGTCAGCCCGACCCTATTTTCCTGAAAATAGGTCTCCCTCGGAAGCCCGATAGATAGCTGATTATTCTGTTTCGCTACCATCACCGGAGATTCTTCCGGAGATAATACGGCCTGTTTGGCAATCTCGTAAAATGAGGACTTAATATCCATACAAGGGGCTTAACATGATTTGATGGATAAAGTTACATCCATTCATGTAATTCCACATAAACATCACGGGAATTATCAGCGTTTATATTAAAATCAATGATCAGATAGTGATCGCTGATTAGCTCACGAGCCAGATCCGGCCATTCTATCAGTACAAATTTTCCTGAATCCAGATATTCTTCAAATCCAATAGTGCTCAGCTCCGACCGATCTTTAATCCGATATAAGTCAAAGTGATACGCTATGCCATCGTAATCATTGACTAATCCGAATGTCGGACTTGATACTCTTATATCCGTCCCCAGAGTTCGGACAAGCTTCTTGACAAAAGCTGTTTTGCCCGCGCCCAGATCTCCGCGCAGCAGATATATCCGAAGCTCCGGATATTCCAAACGAATCTTTAAAGCCAGCGCCTCCAGATCTGATTCCTCCTGTACATGATATACGCTCAATTCAGACTATACTTTAGTCTGAAGCGTAATAACTGGAATCATGACCTCTTCCATGGAGATCCCCCCGTGCTGGAAAGTATTGCGATACATATTCACGAAGTAATTATAGTTATTCGGATATACAAAAAAGTAATCCTCCTTGGCAAATATAAACGACGAGCTGACGTGCTGCTTCGGCAGAAAAGCCTCTTCTGGCTTACGGATGGCCAATACATCTTTTTGATTATAATTCAGATTTTTGCCGTTCTTATATCGGAGGTTCGTCGTCGTATTCCGGTCTGCCACTACTTTGGAAGGCTTCCCTACCCGGATAGAACCATGATCTGTAGTTATAACCACATTAGCCGGACGGTCTGCAATAACCTTGAGCATCTCTAACAGCGGAGAATGTTCAAACCAGGACTGCACCAATGATCTGTAAGCCGATTCATCCTCAGCCAGCTCCTTGATCACTTCCATTTCCGTCCTGACGTGCGATAGCAGATCAACAAAATTATATACGACGATATTCAGCTTGTTATTCCGGAGATTATTCATGTTCTCCAGCAGCTGACGTCCTATTTCCAGATTCGTTATCTTATGATAGCTGAATTTCACGTTCTTATTCAGCCGCTTGAGCTGATCCTCAAAAAAGAACTGCTCATACAGATTCTTCCCGCCCTCTTCCTCATCATTGACCCATTCATTCGGGAAACGCTTCTCAATTTCTGATGGAAGCAGGCCTGCAAAGATGGCATTCCGCGCATAATTGGTGGCCGTAGGAAGTATTGAGTAATAGATACTGTCCTCATTTACACGGAAAAGCTCCGAGATCGTCGGCTGGATAGCTTTCCACTGATCATAGCGCAGATTATCAATAACAATGAAATACACCGGATCCGGTTTATCCAACAAAGGAAGCACCTTGCTCACAAACAGATTATGAGACATCAGCGGTGCATCTTTAGAATGCAGCCATTCCACATAATTATCCTCCACAAAGCGTGAGAAATTCGAGTTGGCCTCCACCTTCTGAGATTCCAGGACGCTCCGCATCCCCTCACTGTCCGATTTTTCAAGCTCCATTTCCCAGTACACCAGCCGCTTATATACATCGCACCACTCATCGGTATTGAGCTGCTCATTGACCTGCATGCTCAGCCGCGCAAAATCCTGCTGATAATCCATCGTGACCTTGCTCGATACCAAGCGCTTATTGTCTAATATCTTCTTCAGGGACAATAGTATCTGCTTGGGATTCACAGGCTTGATGAGGTAATCCGATATCTGCGAGCCGATGGCATCATCCATCAGAAACTCCTCCTCCGATTTTGTAATCATCACCACAGGCAAATCAGAGCGGAACGTCTTAATCTCCTTGAGCGTCTCCAAACCCGTCAGGCCAGGCATATTCTCATCCAGAAGTACCAGATCAAAATGCCCCGCATGGACTTCATCAATGGCATCAGAGCCGGAGCTTACCGGAGTAATATCATAGCCCTTATCCTTCAGGAACATGATATGGGGCTTCAGAAGATCAATTTCATCATCTGCCCAAAGAATTTTTGCTGGTGTCATTTACTGATTTTTATCGGTTTTTATAGATTCTTACGGTACTTTGCACTGATTTGAAACATCAGGCTACAAAGTTTAATAAAATCAAGATATTCAACGATCCTGTTTACGGATTCGTACGTGTATCCGGAGATTTAGTTTTCAGGCTCATAGAGCATCCTTATTTCCAAAGACTTAGGCGGATTAAGCAGCTTGGAATGACGAGTCTCGTCTATCCCGGCGCTCTCCACACCCGATTTCATCACGCACTTGGTGCCTATCACCTGATGAACCTTGCGATACAATCCCTGCGCCAGAAAGGCGTCGAAATATCTGACAAGGAGTGCGAAGCCGCCGGAATTGCCATACTCCTCCATGACATCGGACACGGCCCCTATTCCCATGCCCTCGAGCATACCATCACCAGCGGACTCAGTCACGAGCACATCTCCGAGTATTTTATGGAGCGCCTCAATACCGAGTTCAAGGGAGAGCTTTCCCTCGCCCTCGAGATTTTCAAAGGAAATTATAAAAAGAAATATCTGCATCAGCTCGTCAGCTCACAGCTGGATGTGGACAGGCTCGATTATCTCCGCCGCGACAGCTTCTACACCGGTGTCCATGAGGGAGTCATCGGGTCCGATCGCATCATGCTGATGATGAATGTCCGTAACGAGGAATTAGTTCTGGAAGAGAAGGGCATTCTCTCTATTGAAAAATTCCTTCTCGCCCGCCGCTTTATGTATTGGCAGGTCTATCTCCATAAGACCGTAGTAGCTGCGGAAGAAATGCTCGTCCGGATTTTGGAGCGCGCCAAAGAGCTGGCTCAGCAGGGAACCATCCTCTTCGCCAGTCCTGCGCTGGAGTACTTCCTCTACAATACCGTAGTGGCCGATGACTTCAAAACAAATCCAAAAACTTTGAATACCTTTGCGGGATTAGACGATTATGACATCATGGGCGCTATAAAAGTCTGGGAAAGCACATCAGACCCCATCCTGTCAATGCTTTGTAAAAGTCTGATCAACAGGAACTTGTACAAGATCGAATTTCATAATTCACCCATCAGTCCGGAGAGAAAAGCAATGGCTGAGTCACTTGCCTGTCAGGCTTTCGGACTCGATTCCTCTCTTGCCCATTATCTGGTACTGACACAAAGCGTAGAGAACCGCACCTATCAGGCCTCTGCCTCCAAAATCAATATCCTCACCAAGGATGAGCAGGTCGTGCATTTTGCCGATCAGTCGGATGAATTTGGTATCAATGTATTTGGAAAAACAGTTAAAAAATACTTCATCAGCTACCCTCGGGAAATTGCAGCGGAGTTAAACGCATGAAGTTCAAAGTATCCGATATAGCCCGCCTCACTGGTGGAACCGTCGAAGGTAATGCGGAGCTCGAAATCCGCAATTTTGCACCCATAGAATCCGCAACGACCGGCGATATAACTTTCCTTGCCAATCCCAAGTACTCCAGCTATCTCTACAGTACCGGAGCATCAGCCGTAATCATTGAAAACGGATTCGTCCTTGAACACGAAGTCCAGGCAACAATTATTCGTGTAGATCAGGTCTATGCTAAAGTTACCCAATTGCTCGAGATCTACTCACAGCTCCGGAATCAGAAATCCGGAATCGAGCAGCCTTCCTTTATCGGGAAAGACTTCAGTCATGGCGAAGGCGTGTACGTCGGCGCATTTGCATACGTAGGAAATAATGTCAGCCTCGGAAAAAACGTCCAGATTTATCCCCATTGCTACATTGGAGATGATGTTATCATCGGAGATGACTGTACTATCTATCCCGGCGTCAAAATATATCATCAGACTAAAATCGGCAGCAGATGTATTATACACTCCGGCTGCGTCATAGGCAGTGACGGATTCGGATTTGCCCCGCTCGAGGAAGGTAACTATCGCAAAGTCCCGCAGACGGGCAACGTCATCATCCGCGATAACGTCGAAATCGGCTCCAAT
>JBBRLW010000054.1:0-9240 GCA_038231115.1 Bacteroidia bacterium | reverse complement strand
TTAGCCTGACAGGTCAGGTTTTGACTCATGCCTCAGGAATTGGAAGCTATCCGATTGATATCTCAGCACTCGGTTCCGGAATGTATCTGGTGCGTATCACTGATACTGCCGGTAATATTATTCAGACTTTAAAACTGATCCACAGCAGATAAAAGCTGGCTCCTTCCGTTGTTAACTATTTGATAACAGCCCAGAAAGTCCATTTTACAACCTTCCCGGATAAATCTCTGTATATTTAGCAGACAATGTTTAATCCGAAAATTTATGTGGAAGAAATTTAATGGAGAACAATTATCCCAGTCAATTATTGAGGAGGTAGAGCGGGTTGTCCAACGTGAACGAGAAGCGGGCAGTCGTTTAAAGGTCTGTATTGGAACAGACTCACAGGTCTATGGAAATACAATTCATTTTGCTACCGTTATCGTTTTCCTTCGTGAAGAACGGGGCGGATTCATGTATATCCATGATGAAAAGATCGTTAGGAAGATGTCGATCAAGGAGCGTATGCTCACTGAAGTGGCAAAATCCATAGACATTGCCTATCAGCTATGCGAGATGCTTGATCGGTACAAGATTGAGCTGGAAGTGCATGCGGATATAAATACCAGTCCGCAGTTCAAGTCGAATACTGCACTATCAGAAGCAATGGGCTATATCCTAAGCATGGGATTTGTTTTCAAGGCCAAGCCCGATGCATTCGCAAGCAGCTACTGCGCGAATAAAATGGTGCATTAGGCTACTCTACGGTATGACTATTTAATCTCTTTATAGTCAACATACTCCCCTTCATTGTCGTCCACCCGACGTGAGGCATGGGCAGCGCTTCCACCCTGCTGATCAATATTTATCTTTCCATCAGGGGCTTGTCTGTATTGGGACTGTCCGCCTGTGTTTTGATGTTTTTGAATATAGGACGCCAAAAACATTCCCCCAATCTTCTTTAAAACTGTCAGTGCCAGCCATGCAAAGAAGATAAATTCTAATAGCTTAATCATTTGAACTAAAGTAGGCATCATCCGCAAAAAGGATGCAGGTTAGTCAATTATAATAATTTCCCTCTAATAACATATAGAACAATGTATGGCATAGAATTTATTATCTATTAGTACTATGCATTACAAAGTACCTTTTATTATATTTGCACTATGAATAACGATAACACCATCGCGCAGATGCGCAAAGGCGTTCTGGAGTATTGCGTCCTTGGGATTATTGCCCAGGGAGAGATATACGCCTCGGATGTCATTGAGCGCCTAAAAAGCTCAGACCTGATTGTGGTCGAGGGGACATTGTACCCTCTTTTAACACGACTCAAAAACGCAGGACTTCTGTCCTACAACTGGGTAGAGAGCCAGCAGGGTCCTCCCAGAAAATATTATCAACTTACAACCGAAGGAAGGTCAGCATTCGAAAATCTGACAGCAGCCTGGAATCAGCTGATAGAATCCGTAGAAAAAGCCACTTCAACAAAATCAACAAATCAGAAATAATTATGAATAAGGTAACTAACATTAATCTTGGGGGAATCATCATCTGGATAGATGAGGAAGCTTACCAGAAGCTATCCATGTATATCAAATCCGTGGAAAGGCAATTTTCCAATGTAGATGGAAAAGAAGAAATCATGACGGATATAGAAGGCAGGATAGCAGAAATGCTTCAGTCTAAAATGACGTCAGGCAAGGCATCGGTCACTATGGCGGATGTTGATTCGGTGATTTCCCAGATGGGGCAGCCCGAAGATATCTCAGAGGGAAATGAAAACCATAATCAACAGCCTTCCTCAGGCACAGGATACACCTCAGGAGATTATAAATCCCGTGAGACCTATTCCGGAAAGCGCAAGCTCTTCCGTGATCCCAGGCATAAAGCTATTGCAGGAGTCTGCTCCGGCTTTGCTGCTTATACCGGTGTCAATGTTATATGGTTCAGGCTGGCTTTCCTCGGAATGTTTTTCTTTCTGGGCACCGGATTTCTGGCGTACATTATACTGGCTATTGTAATTCCCAAGGCCACAACCCTTACGGATGAGATGGAAATGCGCGGTGAGCCGATCAATATAGATACCATCAAATCCCGTGTAGAAGATGAGTTTAATGGATTCAAGGGCAACGTAGGCAGATTTAAAAGCTCTCCAGAAGCACAAAAGATGAGTCAGGGCGTGGAAGGCTTTTTCGAGACTATCTTCTCTTCTTTAGGCTCTATCGTTAAAGCCTTTTTCGTGGTGATAAGCCTGTTATTTGCCTTTTTTCTGCTCCGATTTTTATTCGGAGTTATTGCACAGTCATTGGGATGGGGATCAACATTACCTGTCTCGGCACTATTCAGCCAGAGCGGACAGGGATTTCTTTTTACCTCCGCGCTGATCGCGCTTATATCCATACCCATCATTCGGATAATGGTATGGGCATCGAGCTACTTCTTCAAAACACCTCGGGAATCAGTGAGAGTGCGCCAGATTGAGCGATATATTGCCTTATCTTCTATAATCATCCTTGTTATCTGCGGATTTATAGTACTGAGAGATTCCAGCTACAAATCCACACAGAGAGATGAAAAAGCAGTTGTCATTCCGGGAAAAGTCCTGCATCTGGCTTTGATGCATAAGACTATGGAACATTCCTCAGACCACAGCAATATGGAAACGGTAGAAGATATTCATTTTGTGAGCTGGGGAGGACTTGGATTTCTTCCAGAGTATGAAAAGGCAGGTGTAAAGCATGACCTTGTGGCTTTAGAACATGTTTCCATGAACATTAAACAAAGTTCTGATTCCAGCATACATCTCATTTTAGTCAAAGCTGTAAGAGGCGGAAGCGGACGAATTGCAGAGAAATATCTGCGTTCCATCAGCTATGAAACGGAACAGCAGGGGAATTATCTTCTACTCAGCAGAAATTTGCTGTATCCTGAGGGCGATCCTTACAGAAAGCAGCATCTGTCGCTAATACTTCAGATACCTGTCGGGTACAGCATTATGCTGGATAGAAACATGACGAACTTTCTTTATGATGTTGACAACCTCAGCGATACTGACGATAAGGATATGCAGGGACATACCTGGACAATGACGCGCAAAGGACTATTCTGCAAAGATTTTAGCTCGGAGGTCGATGAAGAAGACATCAACACTACCGATTCAAGCGATGGAGAGCCCATCAATATGAAAGGGACGAATATCACGATCAATAGAAATGGCATCCGTATCAAAGGCGGCGTGAAAGACGCAGAGGATCTGGTCATTGACAGTAATGGAATACGAATCAACGGAAGAAAGCCTTCTACCAGGGTGGACAGCTATTAGTCGTACCACGCATTGAACAATAAAAAAAGCCCCTGAATAGTATTCAGGGGCTTTTTTATTGTATTTTTAAGCAGAGCTTAATTATCTTTTCTAACGGGCATATCATCACGATCCGGCCAGGGACGCGTAATTATTCTCAAACAGTAAATGGCTATCACGATGATTGATAAGCCTCCCATAATTCCTAATGCCATAATTTTATCAATAACAGATTGCTGCAAAGATAGTAAACAGAAGGGCTTTTCAATTAATTCAGCTTCTGTTTTTGAGCGATGTAATCATCAACCACCTCTTCCAAAACATCCAGCGGTACGGAAGCACAGGTCAGTATTGCCTCATGAAACTCACGAATGGAGTATTTATCGCCTAATGCTTTCTGTGCTTTTTCTCTTAGCTGCTGAATTTTGATCATCCCTACTTTATAGGCCGTAGCCTGTCCCGGCCAGACGGTGTAACGCTCAATAGCTTTGATACATTCACCGGCAGGCTCGGCTGTATTATCCTCGAAGTATTTGATGGCTTTCTCACGTGTCCATTTTTTTGAGTGTAATCCCGGATCTACTACCAGACGTGCTGCGCGGAGCAATTCCATAGAAAGTCTTCCAAAATCCTGATACGGATCTTTGTAAAAGCCCATCTCTTTTCCGAGGCGCTCTGTGTAGAGTCCCCAGCCTTCGGCATACGCAGTGTAACCATCAAAACGCTGAAATGCGGGCACTCCCTTAAGCTCCTGAGCAATAGCAATCTGCATGTGATGTCCCGGAATTCCTTCATGATATGCCAGTGCTTCCAACTGATAGATGGGCATAATGCTCATATCGGAAAGGTTCGCATAGAAGCGTCCGGGACGGGTTCCATCCGGAGAAGGCTCTTCATAAAAGGCGCCTCCTGCGGAGCTTTCCCTGAATTTTTCCACGGGCATTACTACGAGCTTGGCCCTGGGCTTGGTGATGAAAATTTCATCCAGCCGTGCCGTCATTGCATCAATATATTGTTGTGCCTGCTGAAGATATTGTTTTCCGCCAGCGGGCGTATTGGGATAATAGAATTGCTTATCCGTAGTAACAAAGTGCAGAAAATCCTTGAGATTGTCATTTTTGAAATGCACCTGCTTCATTATCGCGTGCATTTCGTCATGGATACGGTTGACTTCCTTCACGCCCAATTCATAGACTTCTTCTGGTGTCAGATTGGTTGTTGTTTCATTCTTGACGGCATAACGATAAAATTCATCACCCTGTGGAAATTTCCAGCAGCCTGCATCGGTGGAGGCTCTTTTCTCTAACTGAGTCAGATAGCTCATCAGAGATTTATAGGCCGGTAAAACAGAATCCTTAAGTGCAGACGTTGCTTCTGCAATCAGCTGATTCTTTGCCGAAGTAGGTATTTTTACCTCCGGATTATTGATCTTGCTGATGAAATCTGCCAGCAAATCGGAGTTTTTTGAGGTCTGGTCAAAGGGCTTTCCCACAATAATATTCTTACACGATCCCAGCATTTTTGGAAAAGCGAACTTCGGGACAATAATGCCCATGTTTGCTCGTGTCTCCAATCCCCGCACCAATTCAGCAAACAGGGGTTTGATTTTCTTCAGACGGCTGATGTAAGCGAGTGCATCCTTCTTATCCGTAATTTGATGCACATTGATCAGAAAAGTCGGCGCATCGGCATGTAAACCACTCTCCTGATTTACAGGATAATTATGGTATCGCCATTTATATCCCTCAATGATTTTAGTGAAGCTGCGGTCAAAGAGCTTATAGCTGATCTGATTCTGCTGATTTAAAGCATCAATGTGGAATCGGGCATGAAATTTTTCCTGCTCCGCTTTGGCAAGTTCCATCTCTTCCTTTTGAAAGGCCTCTGAAAGATCATCCCATGAATCCTGATGAATTCGATTCCCTAAAATAGAAGCGCGAACAGGATAAAGCTTGATGTTTTCATTGAATGAACTGTCAAAATAGGCCGATATTGCCCTATTCTGATCCTTTTTATGATCTGCAACATTGGTATGGCTATCCGATTTTACAGAAGAATTACAGGAAAGTAGTCCGGATAGAAGTCCGAGGCAGAGATATTTCCACATAGATATGTGACTAAGATGGTTTTATGAAACGGGAAAAAGGAGTATTCTGTAAAGGAGCAGGCCAGCTGTCGCGAATTTGCTCCTCAAACTCGAATGTGTTGTTGAATACCAGAGAGTCATGGCTGATTTTTCCAGCGATTACATCGTTTTCAAGTTCTGACAGTGTGGAATGCTGGACACCCTCCTCAGTAAGGAAAGTTATCTGCTCACGGTTGAAAAAATTAATATCCAACTTCCTACCGAGTTCCTGGATGAGATGAACCGATTTATCTATGGAGCATCCTGAAGCTGCATAGATTTCATTATCCACTTTTATGATAATAAAGCGATTATGTAGAATTTCAAAACTGGCTTTAAGGGGATGTCCATGAGCCTGCCAGCTGCGTGTGAATTGTCCAAGCAACGGATCAATTTCCGTGACTTCTTCATTAGTGAGGTTTCGGTCAGCCTGATATATCCAGATACGATTCATTCCTATTTCTTTTTTAAGGGAGTAGCCTTCTTCATTCCCGGCTTTACAGGATTAACAGGCGGAGCCATAGGCTGCGCATCAGGATGTATATCTGCACCAGCAGTCAGTTCCGTTGGCCAGTAGCAGATGGCCGGATGAATTGGTTTATCGACCTGAAGTCCGGTGACAAGGTATTTGCTATCCGGACTGAAAATAGAGGCATAAAAAGTCTTACGCTTTGGTAAAGAGAAGTTCGCGACTTCTTTGCCTTCAGAAATTTTCCAGATTTTCACGCTTCCATCGTTGGATCCTGTGGTAAGAAACTCTCCGCTTGGATTAAAATCCACACTGAGCACTTTCCAGGTATGGCCGGAAAACTGAATGCCAGAGGTTTTAGACTTAATGTCCCAGAGGAGGCAGGTTCTATCATTGGAGCCCGTCGCGATAGATTTCGCATCCGGACTTAAAGCCATTGCATTGATTTCTTTGGTGTGGGCTCCCTCAAAAATGCCGAGCAGGGCATCCTTCGCAGCACTATAAATCCGAAGCTTGCCATCGTTTGCACCAACATATAGCTCGGATCCATAAGGATCAATGAGCATACAGGTAATGCCACCGCCTTCAGCAGCCGTGGTTCTGATGAGCTTACATCCGGTAGTACGATCAAAAACACAGATATTACCATCCGTGCCGGCAGAATACAGGCGCTTTGAGTCCGCATCCGGACTAATTGCCACAGCAGTAACAGTTCCCTGATGTGCTCTCAGGCGCTGGAGAATTTTAGCGGACTCTACATCCCACAGTATGGCAGAGCCATCATCTGATCCCGACATCAGATATTTTCCATCATGGGAAATAGCTAATGTGGTAACTACGGAAGTATGTCCTGCAAATTCTTTGGCAGGAACGGTAGTGTCATATTCATGCATAAGGATACGATTATCGCGGGAAGCAGAAAAGTAGTGCTTTCCATCAGGTGCTTTAAGCAGGAAAGTCACATCCTGTTTGTGGTCAAAGCTTTTATAGATCGGCGTATTCTCTTTAGTGGCAGCTACCTGCGCTGTCAGTGCCTGAAATGATATCAGGCTCATGAATAAGATGAAATAGGAAATATGTTTTCTAATCATATTGGAAATTCAGGTGAATTATTAATCTTTCAAAAATACTAATATCATGCTCACAAATGGGAAGCAATAAGAATTACTGTATAGGTCCTGTATTTGGATCCGTAGGATTTAATGTGCGCAATCCCTACCTGATGAAGCTTTTCAGCAAAACCAGCCCCGAGAAGGTGCTTCCTATGTCCCTTGTTTTCTATTCTTGCATCGATAATCAGATCATCAATAGCAGAGCGACCGTCATGTGCACCCGCCTGAAGCGACTCAAACCAGTTGTTCTTAGGATCGGCATAAACGTATTCGCTCAAACTATATCCGGCGTCATGAAGCATAATGTTGATCCCCCGTCCTTCGGGATTCACGTGTGCAAAATAGTCTCGGGTTGCAAGATCAGTTGCACGCTCCAGCGCAAGACGAGCGAGCGTATCATTCCACTCCAGCCAGGGGCGTGCAGGATAAGCGGATAAATTCAGCTTTAGCAACTTCCCATACACTTTAGGCGCGCTTCTGAATTTGTTGAGATAGACATAGGCCTGATTTGCAGAGGCAGTATCGACCTGAATATCCGCCTGTGCATTGGAAGGCAGCGATAATCCCAACAGCAGCAGAGTTAATAAATGAAGCAAATAATTTTTCATGGCACCGAAGTGTATATCTGTATCAGTTGCAAAAACATAGCTAATTTTGAACTGGCTTCGGCTCAAGTATGCGGGAAAAATTCTTTCGGGTCTGGGCGATCTGGTGCCTGATCTTCACTTTTACTTCTCTACTGACTGTTACTCCGTTTTACTGGCTCATTTTCAAGCTCGGAGGCAACAAAGCGTTTCAGGTCGGGCATATTTTCTCCCGATTTCTTGCTTTCTATGCACTGTTTTTCTACCGCGTAAGATTAAGGGTATCCGGAAAAGATAATCTGACGCTGAGCAACACTTATATAATAGTATCGAATCATGCCAGCCATCTGGATACACCCGTTGGACTGGCCGCTTTCCCCTACCCTGTCCGGTTTCTTGCAAAGGAAGAGCTAAAAAAGGCTCCGTTTCTTGGATACATTATCAGCAATATGCATCTGACGGTGAGTAGAGGTAACCACTCGGATCGGGTGAAAAGCGTGGAAAAAATGCGCGCTGCACTGTTAGACGGTACATCGCTCTGGCTTTTCCCGGAAGGGACACGAAATCGGGGAAACGTTACACTCAATAAATTTTATGACGGTGCATTTCGTTTGGCGGCGGAAACAGGCTATCCGATGATTGTAGCTACCTTGATCGGTACAGGTAATAGACTGGGAGCGAAATCGCTATTGAGATTTACACCCGGTAAAGTCAAGGTGATGTGGAGCAGTCCGATGGTCAGTCATGATCAGCATCTGCTGAAGCAATACGCCTGGTCAGAATTGGAAAGGAATTTATCGGCTTATGAAAACCGTTAAAGTCAGCAAATGAAAAAATCAGGACAAATAATAGATGTATTCAGTGGAGAAATATTTCCGGGTACCGTTCATTTTGAAGATGGAATAATCACGAACATTGAACGGGATTATCTAGTTACAGTTCCACAGTACATCATGCCGGGATTTGTGGATGCTCATATCCATATTGAAAGCTCCATGCTGATTCCCTCGGAATTTGCCCGACTGGCAGTAGTTCATGGAACCGTAGCTACTATATCTGATCCGCATGAGATCGCGAATGTCTGTGGAATGGCAGGTGTGGAGTACATGATTGATAACGGAAATCAGGTTCCGTTCTATTTCCATTTTGGTGCGCCGAGTTGTGTCCCTGCTACATCATTTGAGTCGGCAGGCGCTGTACTTGACTCAGAAGCCGTGCAGCAGCTTCTCGAACGAGACGATATCTATTACCTCTCCGAGATGATGAATTGGCCGGGCGTACTATATGGAGATGAAGAAGTCCACCGCAAAATAGCCATATCCCACAAAATCGGGAAGCCGGTTGATGGGCATGCGCCTGGACTCATGGGGAAGGAGGCTGAAAAATATGTCAGCTTTGGTATCTCTACCGATCATGAATGCTTCACTTATGAAGAAGGGCTGGAAAAGCTAAAGCTCGGTATGAAAATACTGATCCGGGAAGGATCAGCGGCGAAAAACTTTGAGGCGCTTATTGATTTGATAGATCAATATCCGGATCAGATAATGTTTTGCTCAGATGATAAACATCCCGATAATCTTATTGAAGGACATATTAATCAGCTTTGTGCCCGAGCTATTGCAAAAGGAAAGGATATTTTTCCGGTTTTGAGAGCCGCTACGCTAAAT
>JBBRLW010000053.1:0-9292 GCA_038231115.1 Bacteroidia bacterium | reverse complement strand
TAAACTGTGGTGCTAAGTCCGGAGTTATTATTGGACGTATTGGGATCAGTAGATCCTGCACCTGAGGCAAATGTATCGGTGAAGGTTCCGAATTTGGAATAGACGCCGCGTCCGGTAGAGTCAGAACGGGTACCGGTGCTTGCAAGCGTATCGGCAGGTCTGCTGTTGAAGTTCCATAGCGTAACAAGCTCGCGGGCAGCATGTGCCTGTCCGGAAAGAATCATGGCTGAAAAGATCAGCAATGCTTTTGTAATTGATTTAAAATTCATATTTCTAATTTTTTGCAAATATCCGATCAATCCCCTGCTTGTGATCCCTGAGGAAGCCCTTGTAATATTATCAAATTGTTAACAAATTGATCGCCTATTTTCTAACAATGGAGAAGCTGAATTTGCGCTCTATGCTGGTACCGTCCGGATGAATGAGGGTACAATAAAGGATATACACTCCTGCGGGAATGAGTGCATTTCGGTTATCGAGGCCATTCCATGAAATCTGGCTCTCATTGCCGAGGAGATGCGGCTGCGGAGTGCTGTATAGCTCCATGCCTCCGCTGCTGAATACTTTGAACCTCAGTAGATATCCTGCTTTATCGGTATGATATTTCAGAAATAGCTGATCATGGTCACCGTCCTGATCGGGGGAAATGTAATCGGATTCGAGCGCAAGGTCAATGCCTGAATCTACCGATTTATGCTCGTGATGCTGGGAGTTTTCTTGAGTAGGGGTGGCATATCCCGCGCTTTCGGAGGCCGAACTCCAGTTTGAATTGTCCTGCGTAGCTTCTTCCGGAGAAATCCGCTCGAGGGCAATTCCCTGGCTACGAGTAAGCAAGGGATACTGCATTTTATCACTGTAAGCAAGCGCATCAATATTCTTATGAATATTCCGGCTGTAAATGCTCACTTTTTCCGTATTGTACAGAGCCGGCCAGGAAGGGACTTCGATTACTTTTAGAGGTTCAACGTGCGTATATGCCGAGATCAGTCCGCGTTTGTTGCCGGTCAGTACGATATAATCTTTTGGGAAAATCTGACGCGCCTCTGGAAAGATCAATGCAGATATATCAGGGCTGTTTTTAGCCTGACGGTTGATATAGAGTCCATCCGAACTGATTACTTTGAGGCTGCGGTTGTATAGTTCAATATACTCGGGTTTGCCAGACTCGGGATGATACATAATTTCATTTATAACAAGATCAGTGGAGTCCGCGCTGAGGCCATGTCCAATAGGTACTTCCTCATCCGCCATAGTGTTAGAGGATAAGTCCCTACATTTCTGCAAGTATAGGGTACTCATCTGATTGGATTCAACAGGCTTTTGCAGCCGGATTATCCCTCGGTGGCGGTCCTGATGATTAAAGATGATGGATTCTATCGTATTAGCATCCAGCCGGAGATTATTGAGGACAGAAAGCGTATCGATAGCTTCGGAAAAGGCAAAGCGTAGGCGGACAGAATCAATTAGATTGAGTTCGTAGAGGTAGGGAGGATTAACATCGTCTGGTATATGGTGCCAGATGGCATAGCTTGGGCTGCCTCCGCTTGTGGAATGGCTGAAGTCCGTATTGTTTTGATGCACGAAATACTGATCAGCACTTTGCAGCTCATAGCTAAATCCGCCGAGGCGTTTGTTGGCATCGCTTAAATCAGAGCCGTTATATTCGAACCAGTGCATCAGGTGGCCACTACTATCATATAGCTCAATCGTATCCCGTGATGTGCTGAGCATACTCAGAGAGCTGAGTCCTGCTTTGCGAAGGCTATCGGGATATTTGCGCTGTTCGGTATCCTGAAGGCATACGATAAATTCACCTGCAGGGAGGATGGCATCGGGCAGTATTGCGAAGGAAGCGCCGGATTGCAGACGCATTCCGCTCAGGTTTATATGTGCGGATGATCTGTTGTAGAGCTCTACATATTTTGCCTGTCCGGAAGCCGGATTGGACATAATCTCCGAGATGATAATATCTCCCGCGGTAGCCGGACTGGTCTGATACCATTCGAGCTTCAGGGAAATGGGAGCCGGGAAGTAATTTCCGGCGCAATCGCATCCGGTAGTGATGGCTGCTACAATAGACTGTCCGGATGCAAGTGCGGGACTGAAATATAGCTCGAATGATTTATCTGATGAACCTGGGGTAATGGAGTCAATTGTGAAATTCGGCGGGAACGAGATTCTGAGTGTCTGGATAGCAAGACTTTCGTTGAATATCAGCACCGCTTTTTGTGGCGATTGCATCCGTACGCTTCCGAGCCGAGGTGTAATGCTATCATAACGCTTCCCCGACCAGGAATTGGATCTGCCTGGGGTGCCTCCGGAGCTATCCATAGAAGCTGCGAAGTTTTCATCGCCCCCCTGATGACAGGAATCCTGAATCACAATCCGCTCGAGAGCATATCCGCCGCCTGCTTTCTTCGGATCGCGGTAGCTTTTCAGCGAGTAATGCATCTGATCAATGACGCGTCCGAATCGGTCGGTGATAGAAATCGTATCTCCGTCATTGTTGAGTCCCGGGAATTTTGCCAGTCCAATTGCGGGCGCTATTCCTTTGAATTTTCGGGCATTGCGCTCAGAGGTCAGGACTATATATTGCCGAGGTGGTATGATAGAGTCCGGCAGAGGAGCGGAAGAAACGGCGTCCCTTAAAATTAGATCGGAGAGTTTTATGGGACTGTTTCCGGAGTTATAAAGCTCTACATATTCTGCGAAGGGCAGCCCATAGCTGGGAAGGGTATCGGCATATATTTCGTTGATAACAACACCTTCAAGTCCGGTAGTTGCGGGGTTGCTCACCCGAATGGAATCAAAGGGATTGACGTTACCGTAGATGTCCTCGGCTTTGGAGTAGATAAGGGTATAATATTTACCGGATTTCAGGGGGCTTTTCCAGTAGAGGCTTACTTCCTGAGGCGAGATTAATATCACGGAGTCTGGCAGTCCGTATCCCTGATTCAGGAAATAGCTTCCTTTGGAAATAAGTACAGATTTACGGACAGTCTCATTAAATCTTAGACCAATATGCTGCGTGTCAATAATTTGCGCGGAGACTACTTTCGGCGGAATTGCATCGGGCGTATAATTGCTGACCGCGATATCATCGAAGAAAAACTGATCGGCATATCCCGCAGAATAGGTACAGCCAAGTCCGAAGTAATTATCCGGAGCATAGCGGGTATCCCTTGTAGTACCCTCCTTATAGAAGAAGAATCCGCCGAGCGTATCGGAATATACGCTAAACAGTCCGGTGACATCTCTTGTAACGAGGATGCGCAATGTATTGGACGATTTTCCGGCATGGCCTGCCTTGCCCGACATTATTTTAGTCAGCCTCGAGGTATCCTGGCGGTAAAGATCAATCCCATCTCCGGCGCCGGCCTGTCCCAGCTGGATAAAATATCCATTGAGGGGCTTGCCGAGATCTGATTGATTGCTGCTGAGATAGATCCGTGCGAAGGATTTAGAGGAGGGCTGAAAAGGCAGATGGATCCAGAACTCCCATCGGATGCTATTACTATTGAGGCTGCGTTGGCTCAGATTTGAGCTTCCGGAGACCGCAGCATTCAACTGAAGCTGATGTCTGGAGTTAATCTTGAAACTTGTGGTATTGCCCGTCCATGCGGAAGAAAGTACCGAATCCTGAAAATGATCAGTAAATACCTGCGCGTTAGCCATACTGCTGATGAGGTTCAGTATCAGACAAAGTATCAGATAGGGCAGGGAGCGCATTTCGCGGCGAAATTAAGTACTGATTCTAATATGAGGGCATCGGTCGGATACAATTCAGTTATGAATTATCATTTGAACCGAGATATTACCTTTGAGCTATGTATCAATCTGCTCTGAAACAGATCGGCTACGCAATCCTGTACGGAGCGTTTTTTCTGCTATTTTTCCATGCCATGCAGGGGAAACTCTATGACTTTACGATGGCCCACTTTTCCGGAAATACAGAGGCTCAGCATGAAGGTCAGCCGAATCAGGAGTTGGTGAAGCTGAAACGTCCTTTTGCGAAAATTTCGGAAGATAAGTTCGGGATATGGGATGCAGCGGTGTATAAGTCCATACGCGACAATATGTATCAGATCGATCAGGGTGAATACACTCATGTCAGACCTGCATTTTTCCCGCTGTTTCCAATGATATGGCGGATCAGTCAGCTGGATTACAGAGGTATATCGGTATTTAATTATCTGATTTTTATTCTGAGCCTGACGCTGTTATCTTTTGCGCTGATTGAAGATCCGGTGAGGCGTTTTTTGATGTTCGTATTTGCACTGAGCCTCCCTCAACTGATCTTCTACATGATCCCTTACACGGAGTCTATTTTTATGCTCTCGGGGAGCCTGGCTATATTCGGGCTTATGCGGAATCGTCCAGTGTTGTGGTGGATCGGGCTGTTTGCGATGGGAATGAGCCGTCCGGCAACATTTTTTGTTATTGGGAGCTTTGCTCTTGCAGAGGCATATAATTTTTTCCGTAGTACAGAAAGGCTGAAATACCTCTATGGGAGTATCCTGAGGGCAATGCCGCTACTACTGGGATACTTGATAGCCATTGGTATCCAGTATTATTATACGCATAGCTGGACAGCGCTATCTGCTGCCCAGAGCTATTGGAACGGACACTGGCAGATGCCTACTAATATATCGGATTGGTCTGCGGAGGGATTCGGAATGTCCTGCTTTGCTATATGCTTCATCTGCCTGCCGATGCTGATCTATTTCGTGCTCAAGTATCTTCGTGCTTATGACCGTCAGGAATCTTTGCCGCTTGCGTCTCTGTTTGAGGCTGGAATTGTAGAGCGAAAAGACTACATCTTCAGCGCCTCAGGATGGTATATGATTTTTATGCTTGTGTTCATCATGTTCTATAAAGGCGGTGGATTACAGAGCTTTTCGCGCTACATATTTGCCTCTCCGATGTTTTATGTACTGTTTTTCCTTTTACCTCAGCCGAGGAAAGCTATAAAACCATTGGTCATCTGGCTGGTGTGCGTGATGGCATTGTACAGGTTCATGACGGTAAATCTGTATGGAGATAACCGTGTCCGGTTTGAATTTGAGGGAATGTATCAGCTGGTGCTTGCCTCGCTGATATTCATACTGCTGCCGAAAATTCCGCGCCCCTTGCAGTATCTGTCACTTGCCGGACTTGCCTGTATAAATCTGTTTTGGACGGGATATATGTTCAATACATTTCTCCGGCATGGCTGGATATTCACGTGAGATAAAGGAACAGACGGTACAAATAAGCAATATACCAGGCTCAGGAAAATAAAGTAAAGCAATTGGAACAAAACCAAGAGGATAAGAAAGGCAAATAGGCTACTCTTTACTGACTTTCAGCTTCCAGCGGATTACCAATACTCCGATTAAAGCAGATAGAGTAGATCCGATGAGGACAGCGAGCTTGGCGGCAGATAAAAATTCGGGATTGCTGGGGAAGCTAAGTCCCGAGATGAAGACGGACATGGTGAATCCGATGCCTCCGAGGATGGCGATGGCAATAAGCTGAGACCAGTTAATATCAGAAGGTAAGGAAGCTATTTTTGTGCGGACTGCCATCCAGCAAAACAGAGTAATACCGAGGGGCTTGCCGATAAATAGTCCGAGCATAATACCGAGGCTTTCCTTGGAAAAAATCTGGCTGATGGCCTGCTCATTGATCAGCACTCCTGCATTGGCCAGTGCAAATAGCGGAATTACAAGATAGGAAATATAAGGATGAAGTCCGGATTCTATGCGGTGTAGAGGATTTAGAACTTCGAGGGTATTGAGCCGGATAATCTGAATCATGTTCTGCTGCTTTTCGATGGTTTCCTGTGAATCTGACTCTGTATCAGTCGATTTTAGCTCCGTAATGCTTTCGCGTGAGATGTCGAGATACTGGCGCAGACTAATACGACCGTCCGAGGGGATCATCAGCGCGAGAATGACTCCGGATAGGGTGGGGTGGACTCCTGCGTTATAGAGAGAAATCCAAAGGAGAGCGCCCATCAGGAAATACAGGGGCAAACTGTGAATATGCCTCTGTTTGAGCAGGAATAATATGATCGTAATCAGTAGTGCAGATGCAAGAAAGATAATCTGCACCTGAGTGCTGTAAAACAGGGCTATGACCAGCACTGCGCCTAAATCATCGGCGATGGCCAGGGCGGCAAGGAATATCTTGAGCGATAGCGGAACACGATTCCCGAGCAGAGAAAGTATACCGAGCGAGAAGGCAATATCGGTTGCCATGGGAATGCCCCATCCGGAGGATGTGGGCTGGTCATAATTAAGTGCGGCATATATGAATGCGGGCAGGACCATTCCTCCCAGTGCACCCATAAGCGGTAGCATTGCCTGACGGATATCGGCGAGTTCTCCATTGCTGACTTCTCTTTTGATTTCGAGGCCTACGAGAAGGAAGAACAGGGACATCAGCACCTCATTGATCCAGAAGAGGAGGGTATGCGTAAAATCCTGTCCCTGAAAGCTTAGTCCGAGTGGTGCATTCCATAGCTGATGATATTGCGTGGCATAGCTGCTATTTGCCCAAAGCAGGGCAATGGCAGTAATAATAATCAGCAAAAGTCCACTGGCAAGCTCCAACTGAAAAAACTCACGGATCGGATCAAATATGCTTTTGCGTAGCTTAGGCTCCCGCTCGGGTATCAGAATTTGGCTTCTCATTTATAATTTCTGCTCGGGATCGGGCGGAACAAGGCGCAAATTAGTTGATTCTTCCTCTATTTGATCGGTTTTCGGAGGGGCATCCAGTATTTCATCCGGGATGAAGTAGCTATGGACGACTTCCGCTTTAGCGCGTCCGAGAATTTTGGCCAGCTCATCAAAGCTGGCAGACTGTATTTTTTTGACGGATCGGAACTCAGTGAGGAGCTTATCTGCCGTTTTTTTGCCGATTCCCGGGATATCTTCCAGGGCGGTTTGCAGACTTCCTGCGAGTCTTTTTTTGCGGTGGGCTACGATCCCGTTTTCGTGGGCGGCATCGCGGCAGCGCTGAATAAGCTTCAGTGTAGGCGATTTCTTATTAATATGCAGGGGCAAAGGATCCCCAGGTTTATAGATTTCTTCGAGGCGCTTGGCGATGCTAATGATCTCGACTTTGTCCCGTATCCCGAGCTTATCCAGACTGGCTACTGCGGAGCTTAGCTGTCCTTTGCCTCCATCGATAATGATCAGATTGGGTAATGGCTGATTTTCCTCAAGCTGGCGGCGATAGCGCCGGAAAACAGACTCTTCCATAGTGGCGAAATCGTCCGGACCTTCGACGGTTTTGACGTTCAGCCTGCGGTATTCCTTGCGGGCAGGAACTCCGTTTTTGAATACAACAATAGAGGCAACCGGAAAGGATCCCTGGAAATTGGAGTTATCGAAGCACTCGATGTGATAGGGCGCTACTTTGAGTCCGAGATCCTGCTGTGCCTGCTGCAATAGTCCGAAGTTTCTGCGGCGGTCTTTGTTGGTCTCATTCCGGGTAAGGCGTTCCTGATAATAAAATAGCGCGTTCTTTTTGGATAAATCTAATAGCTTGCGCTTGTCTCCCAGCTTGGGAACATGCAGCCGGACGCCATCAATCCGCAATAATAGGGGGAAGGGCACAATAATCTCGGAGGCGGTGGACTTGTACTTACTGCGCAGCTCCACAATAGCCATAATGAGAATTTCAGGATCGTCTTCATCAAGGCGTTTTTTTATCTCGATGGTATCGGTAGTGATAATAGCTCCGCTAATAACTTTCAGGTAGTTAATAAATGCTGATTTCTCATTGCTATGGATGCTGAATACATCCACGTTATTAATCATCGGATTAACCACAGTAGAGCGGGACTTGAATTTCTCTAACTGGTCGGCGCGTTCTTTAATACGCTGGGCTTCCTCGAAATTCAGTCCATCAACGGCCTCAGACATTTTGCCGGAAAGGAATCGCTGCACTTCCGTAACGTTTCCTTTGAGGATATTACGGATGTTCTGGATGGCTTCCATGTAGGATAGCTCATCCTGATGCGCCTCACAGGGGCCCTTACAGAGTCCGATATGATAGTCGAGGCAGACACGAAACTTTCCGGCGGCAATATTTTCCGGAGTAAGGTTAAGATTGCAGGAACGGGTCATAAAGAGTTTCCTGAGCATGTCCAGAATGGACTTCATGACGCCGACATTGGCATAGGGGCCGTAATACTCCGATCCATCTTTGACCGGATTACGGGTAGCATAGACACGTGGAAAGCGCTCATTACGGATCACAATCCAGGGATAGGTTTTATCATCTTTGAGATTGACGTTATACCTCGGCTGATATTTCTTGATGAGGCTGTTTTCCAGCAGGAGGGCTTCATACTCCGTATTAACCACGGTAAACTCAATGTTCCGGATACGGGAAACCATGACGCGAATCCGATGCGTATGGTCAGCCTTATTGACAAAATAAGACGCCACCCGCTTAAGCAGATTCCTCGCCTTTCCGATGTATAACAATACCCCGTCGGCATCATAATACCGATATACACCAGGCTGCTGAGGCATATTCCGGATCAGATCGCGCAGTTTTTCATTAACTGACATAATAGAGTATCAGGCAAAAATAAGTCCGTGAGGAGGGATTGGAGGCAGCAAAATGCTTCCGCGAGAGAAAATTTCGATAGCGCAATGCGCTATTTAGGCAATACGGATCAGATAATAATTCTTCTTTCCTTTTTGTACGAAAAGCAGCTGATTCTGAACAAAATCATCCAGAGTAACCGATGCGTTAGGATCGGAAGCTTTCGTTTTATTGAGACTTAGTCCGCCGGCCTGGACAATTTTGCGTGCTTCTCCTTTGGAAGGGAAAATTGTAGTTTCGACGGCCAATAGTTCCAGGATATTGATTCCATTACCTGCAAGCTTATCGGCAGGAAGATCGAACGTTTCGACGCCTTCGAGTGCCTGGCTCAGCGTTTTAATGTTCATAGACATGATTTCCTCGCGTCCGGCTTTGCCAAACAGAATATCTGAGGATCGAATGGCCTGGTCGTAATCTGATTCGGAGTGTACCAAGCAGGTTACTTCTTTCGCAAGGCGCTTCTGTAGTTCTCTGGCGCCCGGATTTTCCGCATGGGCAGCGATGATGGCCATTACTTCTTCTTCAGGGAGGAAAGTAAATATTTTGATGTAACGCTCGGCATCCGCATCGGAGGCATTTATCCAGAATTGATAGAATTGGTAGGGCGATGTTTTTTCCGGATCAAGCCAGACATTGCCGGACTCGGTTTTGCCGAATTTGGATCCGTCGGCCTTGGTAATGAGGG
>JBBRLW010000052.1:0-9308 GCA_038231115.1 Bacteroidia bacterium | reverse complement strand
GATTGATGCCCTGTATGAGAAGTATAATCAGACGGAAGGCGATGAAGCACGCAAAAACGTTTATAAAGAGATTGACCGTGTATCCGGAGAGGCAGCTAAATATGCTATCGCCAATGAGTACGATAAAATGTCTCAGTCCATTGGAGCCAAAGGTACCAATGCCTTTACCTCCGTTGAGCAGACGGTATATGTCAATGATATCCCTGAAAATCAGTTTAATAAATGGCTCGCTATTGAAGCTGAAAGATTCCGCAATCCGATACTGAGATTGTTCCATACCGAGTTGGAAGCCGTTTATGAGGAAAAAAATATCTCGCTGGACAGGGACGGGCGCAAAGTGGATGAAAAGCTTATGGAAGGGCTTTTCCGGAACCATGCTTATGGCACTCAGACGACTATCGGTACGGTAGAGCATCTGAAAAATCCAAGCCTGAAAAAAATCAGGAACTACTACACTGCGAACTATGTCCCGAACAATATGGCGATCATCATGGTCGGCGATTTTGATCCGGATGCGGTTGTTGCCAAAGTCAGCAAAGCATTCGCGTATATGAAGCCTCATCCGGTGAAGCCTTATATTTATGCGCCGGAAGAGCCGCGTACGGCTCCGAAAGAATATACCGTATTTGGTCCGGAGGCTGAAAACTTCAGCATGGGCTTCCGATTGCCGGGTGCTGCATCTTCCGATAGCAAATATCTGGTGATGATGGACCTGATTCTCAGCAATGCCAAAGCCGGACTGATTGATTTGAATCTTCAGAAGGCGCAGAAAGTTCTCAGTGCAGGATCGCAGATTGACATGCTGAAGGATTATTCCGTTCATTATTTCACAGCGACGCCCAAGCAGGGACAGTCCCTGGATGAGCTGCGTACGCTGCTGTGGGATCAGATCAATCATATTAAAAAAGGAGAATTTGCAGATGATCTGCTTCCGGCTATTGTATCCAATGAAAAGCTGGACTTTATCCGCAGCAACGAGGAAAATCAGGGACGCGCCTACGCCATGCTTGATGCCTTCTGTCTTGATCTGGACTGGCGCCACAAAGTCAACGAAATTGATGAGCTGGCCAGCGTGACCAAAGAACAGATTGTTGAATTCGCCAATAAATACTACAATAATGATTACGTCTGTGTCTATAAAAAAGTAGGGACGGATAACAGCATAGTCAAAATTGATAAGCCTCAGATTACGGCTGTGGAAGTCAACCGAAATGCCAAGTCTCCATTCCTGAGCAGTATTCTGGCGATGCCTTCCGAGTCGATTCAACCGGTGTTTCTCAACTACGGAGAAGCTATTGAGTCATTCATTACACCGAAAGGACTTCCCGTAGTCTATTATAAGAATACAGAAAACAAGCGCTTCTCGGCTACGTTCGTATGGGATATGGGGCGTTTGAATGATCTGAAAATTCCGGTTGCATTCAGCCTGCTGAATTTTCTCGGTACGGACAAATACTCCGCAGATGAGCTTTCCAAAGCTTTCTATCGCCTGGCCTGTAGCTATTATATTTCTACCTCGGATGATCAGATCCGGATTAATCTTTCCGGACTGGATGAGAATTTCAGCGAGGCGATGGGGCTGCTGATGCATCTGCTGAACAATGCCAAACCGGATCAGGCTTCCCTTGATGCGCTGGTAGAACGAATCATGAAGACCCGCGCCAATAACAAGCTCAACAAAGGACTTATTCTCCAGCAGGGGATGTATGCCTATGCTATGTACGGCAAGGATAATCCGTTTAATTATCAGCTTTCTGAATCGGACCTGAAGAAGCTCAAGGCGGAGGAACTCATCGGATACCATATCAAGCCACTTTTCGGATATGCACACAAGATGTTCTATTATGGAAGCAAATCCCGTGAAGAGCTAAGTACAGGCCTCGAAAGCTATGTCCCGGGTGCAGTGGTGCTGAAAGGCTATCCAAAGGCCAAGGAGTTCAAACGTACAGAGACTTCCCAGGATAAGGTTTATTTCACCAATTTCAATATGGTGCAGGCAGAGATAATCTGGATGAACCGATCCGGTAATTATGATCCAGCCAAGCAGGCCGATATTCAGCTGTTTAATGAGTATTTTGGCGCCGGAATGTCAAGTCTTGTCTTCCAGACCATTCGGGAATCCAAAGCGTTAGCCTACTCTTCCTACTCCAGATACAGTTCTCCGAGCAAAAAGATTGATCCTTACTATATCATGGCCTATATCGGTACGCAGGCTGATAAGCTCAACGATGCCATTCCGGCTATGAACGAGCTGCTGTACAAGATGCCGAGATCCGATGACGGATTCACCGGTGCCAAGGAGTCTATCCTTTCGCAAATTTCTGCGGACCGAATCCGCAAGGAAGGTGTCCTCAATTCCTACGAAAATGCGCAGCGCATGGGGCTGGATCATGATATTCGCAAGGATGTGTATGCAGCCATTCCTACGAAGAGCTATGATGACCTTCAGAGCTTCTACGACAAAAACTACAAGACGAATCATTATAACTACTTAATCATTGCCGACCGTACCAAAGTGAACCCTCAGTCTTTGGAGAAATACGGCAAGGTAGATGAGCTAACGCTGTACGATATCTTTGGTTATTAGGATATTATAAAATAATTTTATAGCTATGGGTATAGACCGCCTGATCATAAAAGGATTTAAGTCCATAAAAGACATGGATCTGGAGATGAGGCCGATTAATATCCTCACCGTCCCATCGGCTTCAAAGAATTATCAGAGGTTATAACAAAGTCGCTGATGGTATTGCGATAGCCGAAGCCATAGGATTGAATCGGATACGGGTGAAATCTCCGCGGTTTGATGCCTGGCTCGGGAAGCTCGTCAGTCTATAATCGTCTACCTTTATGCTGACTACTGACATCCACGAACTGCTGCGCAGGTATTATGGCTTTGAGCGGTTCCGTGAGGGGCAGGAAGAAGTTATCAGGCATACGCTCTACGGAAGGGATGCTCTGGTATTAATGCCTACGGGCGGAGGAAAATCCCTGTGCTACCAGATTCCGGCACTGGCTATGGAGGGAATTTGCATCGTTGTTTCTCCGCTGATTGCGCTCATCAAGGATCAGGCGGATGCACTGCGCAAAAGGGGGATTAAAGTGCTGACCTTACACTCCGGAATGAGCTACCGAGAAATGGATGCGGCGCTATCGACGGCGGCTTTTGGAGCGTATAAATTCCTTTTTATTTCTCCCGAGCGGATTGGAACACAACTGTTCCAAAGCTGGCTTCCCCAAATGAAGGTATCGATGCTGGCTATTGATGAGGCGCATTGTATTTCCCAGTGGGGCTATGATTTCCGTCCAGCGTATTTGAAGATCAACCAGCTCCGCGAGACATTTCCTGATATTCCCGTACTGGCGCTTACGGCCTCGGCAACGCCACAGGTCGCAGATGACATCTGCCAGCGGCTCAGCTTCGGAAAAGGATCAAAGACCTTTACGCAGGGCTTTGACCGCCGTAATCTCATCTATGGCGCTTCACATGAAGAAGACAAACAGGGACGAATGATTCAGCTCTGCCAAAAAATCCCCGGGACGAAGATCATCTATACCCGATCCCGCAAAGCGACGGTAGAGCTGACACAAGTACTGAGGAATCAGCATATCTCTGCTGAGGCCTATCACGCAGGACTATTGATGTCCGAGCGCAGCCAGAGGCAGGATGACTGGCTTTCCGGAAAGATTGAGACGATGGTATGTACCAATGCCTTCGGGATGGGGATAGACAAGCCTGACGTACGATTGGTGCTCCACTGGGATCTGCCGGAATCGCTCGAAGCCTACTATCAGGAAGCAGGCCGTGCCGGACGTGACGGAAAAAAGTCATATACGCTGCTGCTTGCGCATACATCGGATAAAAAGAGGCTTGCCGAATCCATTGGCCGGGACTATCCGGATAATCATCAGATTGTAGAGGTATATCAGTGCCTGACGGGTTTTCTGCAAATTCCGATTGAATCGGGCGCGGGGGTCAGCTACGCGTTTGATCTTGCTCAATTCTGCAAGAAATATGAGCTGAATGCTGTGCGGACCAATCATGCGCTGAGAATACTCGAGGATGCCGGATACTTTATCCGCAATGAAAGCTCGCGGGAGCCATCACGGCTGATGTTCAGCGTCGGTAAATATGAGCTTGAGCAATTTATGCAGAGCCATCCGAAGTATGGTCAGCTCATCCGGACAATTCTGAGATCATACGGAGGATGCTTTGATATCCACGTGCGGATCAATGAGGAAGAGCTGGCGGCTACCATCAAATGCAGTGTTGCGGATGTTGGGATCCTGCTCCGCGAATTGAATAGCCAGGAATTGATAGATTACATTCCCCGGAAAGATGAGCCGCAGCTCATTATGCTGGAGCACAGGGTTCCGGAAAAATCGCTCGTGCTTGATTACGCGGCTATCCGTTTGCGGAAAGAAGTACTTCAGCAAAGAATAGATGCCATCATCAGCTATGCTTTCGAGCCCTCGGGATGCCGTAGCCGGGTTATGCTGGCCTATTTCGGAGAAGTATGGCCGCAGGATCAGAAATGCGGACATTGTGATCATTGCCTCCGAACCATTCTCTCGGAGCCTGACATTAGAACCAGAATCATTAAATTCCTCAGCGATAAAGGAAGACTGGCTCCTGACGTAATTTTGTCAGAGTTTGCAGCAGGAGATAAAAGCAGAGTGCTGGGAATTATCCGAAAAATGATTGATGAGCAGATCATTCTGTTTGCGGATAATACGCTCCGACTGAAAAACGACCGCGCCGATTGAGCATTCCGTCTAAAAAAATATGCTTTACCGTAACGAATGATCTGACTACAGATCAGCGGATGCAAAAGATATGTACCTCGCTGAGCAATGCGGGCTATCGGGTGACACTGATCGGACGGGAGCTTCCCGAATCAATGCTGCTCACTACGCAGCCGTATGCGCAGAAGAGAATCAGGTGTCTTTTCCGGAAAGGCAAGCTATTCTATCTTGAATATAATATCCGATTGTTGTGGCATCTGATGTTTCGGGAGCGTCCTGATATTTTCGGAGCCATCGATCTCGATACCATCCTGCCCCATCTGATTGCTTCGCGCATCCGCAAACGTCCCCTGAGCTACGATGCGCACGAGTATTTCACCGAGCTTCCCGAGCTGGTGAACCGTCCAGGTTCAAAAGCCGTCTGGAAATGGATAGAGCGTATCAGCATTCCGCATACTACCATTCGATATACATGCACCAAAACTATCGCCGAACTATTCCATAAAGAATATGGATTAGAGTTCGGATTAGTGCGCAATATCCCTGTATTGCGTCCGGAGATCCATATTATCCCCCAGGCGGAGAAATTTATTCTGTATCAGGGGGCGCTCAATGACGGACGGGGAATAGAACAGCTCATCCGCGCCATGCCGGAGATACCCGCCCCTATACGTCTCAAAATAGCTGGTGAAGGAGATCTGAGCGATCAGCTGCGCGGACTTGTATTGGAGCTCAATCTCTCAGAGCGCGTTGAATTTCTCGGTTACATCCGTCCTGATGCGCTGCGCATGCTAACGGCTCAGTCCTGGATCGGGTATAATCTGCTTGAAAATAAGGGACTCAGCTATTATTATTCTTTGTCTAACAAGTTTTTTGACTATATACATGCCTTAGTGCCTTCATTATCACCCGATTTCCCGGAATATAAGTCCATTAATGCCACTTATGAAGTTTGTGTGCTAAGTGACTTAACAATTGGCGATATTGTATCGTCTATTAGAAAGCTGTATCACGACGAAGCGTTTTATATGCTTTTGCGTGATAATTGCCGTATTGCCCGGCAAGCCTGTCAATGGGCAGCCGAAGAAAAGAGACTTATTGCCCTCTATGATCAAAACGCCCGGTAAATCAGCCCAGGAAGATGCTTCGCCAAGGCATCTCCACGTAATATGCTTTGATATTCCTTTTCCGGCGAATTACGGGGGAGTCATCGATGTATTCTACCGCATCAGGGCGCTATACCGCGCGGGAGTCAAAGTACATCTCCATACCTATCAGTATGGAGGACGTGGTCACTCTCCAGAACTGGAAGCCATTTGCCACGAAGTCCGGTACTACAAGCGCCGGATGCTCCGTGATCCCTTTTTCTCTAAGCTGCCTTACATCGTCAATACCCGTGACAGCTCCGAACTTTTGGAGAATCTTCTCCTTGACACGCATCCTATTTTATTTGAGGGCATCCATACCTGTTATCATTTGAATTCGCCTGAGCTACAGGGACGTATCCGGATTGTCAGGATGCATAATATCGAGCACATTTATTACCGGAACCTCGCCAAGATTGAGGGCAATCCCATCAAGCGATATTTTTTCCGGAAAGAAGCCGCGCGGCTAAAAGCCTTTGAAAGTCAGCTGGCTTGTGCTTCTGCTATTGCTGCGATTTCTCCGGATGATGTAAAATACCTGAGCCTCCGGTATAAAAATGTTTTCTACCTGCCGGTTTTTCATGCGCAGGATGAGATGCAGCCAGGAAGCGGTGATGTTCCGATGGCGGTATATCATGGTAATCTGGGCGTCGGAGAGAATAACGAGGCGGCACTGTTTTTAGCGGATAAAGTTTTCCGCGGACTGAACTACAAGCTGATCATTACGGGAAATAATCCTTCACGGGAACTTCAGGAGCTTTGCTCGGGACTGGATAACGTTGTGCTGAAATCGCATGTTACGACTGAGGAAATTAACAGTCTTGTCCGCTCGGCGAAGATTAATCTGCTGCCGACGTTTCAAAGTACGGGCATGAAGCTCAAGCTAATCAATGTCCTTTTTCAGGCAGGACACGTCATTGTAAACTCGAAGATGGTGCGGAATACGGGTATGGAAGCCCTCTGCGAAGTAGCCAATACGGCTAAAGAGATGCAGAAGGCCGTTTTGAGGCTCGGCAATTCGGAGTTTCGCGTGGAGATGCTCACGCGCCGTAGAGCTTTTCTAATGAGTACATTTTCCAATGAAGAAAATGCGCAGGCACTTATTCAGCAAATCCATGCGCTTGAAACATGCGGAAGCATCCTTGCGGAGCCAGATCAATTTGTATCAGCTAAAAAGCTGGCTCCATCGAAGCTTGCCCGAGCCAGATCCTAATCGGGAGCATTAAAAAACTCTAGGAAGTCCCTTCCTTTGTCTTTAATAGTTCGGAGCCTATTCCGAATGAGAGAACAAGGCAGCTGATCCCGATAATTCCGCAGATCAATGCCGCCGTATGATGTCCGTTGAAATCCTGAACGGTGACATAGTCATAAGAGAGTCCGATGCATGAAAATCCGAGCACGAGCATAAGGAAAGTCATGAGCAGCACAATGAATCGGTTGCGGAATTTGACCGCAAATGAGCCTTCAAACTGACGGTAATCCATTTTGGACATTCGGTAGGCTTCCTGTGCTGCCTGCTGCCGGGCACGCTCGAAGAAATCAGTACTTGCATTCTGTGAAGGCGGTGGACGGTGCGTCCCGTACTTGCGATGATCCGTCGGGACAAAAACCGATTCATGCACTCTATGGACACGGTCGCGCTCATGGAGATCGTAAGACCGGCGACGGTCAGGATCCTGCAAAATATCGTAAGCAATGTAGACCTGCTGGAAAAGCTCCCGGGCTTCCGGCACCGGATTTACATCCGGATGATATTGCATGGCCAGCTTCCGGAAAGCCAGACGGATTTCCTGTGTGGTCGCCTCCACCGATACCCCGAGGAGGTCATAATAATTGGCTGCCTTGCCTGCCTGCATCTTGCTTATTTGCCCCGCTCCTGCGTGTAGCGGTAACTTTTATCCACTACAATTTTGTATCCGAAAATGCCCTCCGCAATGCTCAGTGTGATACTTTCCGGAATACCTTCCAGATTGTCCGTATTATCATTGAGGATATAATGATACCGCTCCAGCTCCGCATCGCCTGAGGAAACGTCGAGGTAGCTGTGCTCATCTGTCTCTTTAATTTCAGATTTGAGCATAATTTCCTTCGGAGCAGCCGCGCCATGAATACTGAAATTCAGGAGCAGGAAAAGTGCGGCCCCGGTAATTCCATATCCGACTAAGTACAGCCCCGCCTGCGGAAGGGCGTGCATCGTCCGGATACGAGGCATCGCTATATAATGCAGCGCAAACGATAAAACACTGATGGCAAGCACAAGCAGCGTAATATGATCTATCGGGATGAAGGTATGCAGCGCCAGATACCAGAGTCCGATACTGGACACAATCCCGACGAGAATGAGCGTCAGGGAATAGGAATATGGCGGAGAAGATTCAGAGGACATGGATTGTGTTGATCTTAACAGTTGAATATTAATGCGCTTTTTCTTTAATTTTAGCTTTGGGTGTCCATGATAGCTCATTACTTCAAAAGGTAGTAACGTTTTGCACCAACGCAGAGTCTTTTATTCATATTTGATTTGAATGTCCTTCTTGATGTTTTCGAGTATACTCTTTTGCAGACTGGATTTTATTTCATCTATAAGGGAGGTATAGCTCGTATCATTATATGATTTTATTACCGTATAAATCTCTACTCTATTTAGGCTAATTTCGATTTTGTAGTATTTAGGCTCAAAAACTATCTTTAAACTGACTTCGTAATTTTTCCCTATTGTACTTCCCTGAAGGCCGTATCTTACATGAAGCCATTCAACAGTCCGAATATCGTCATAAATGTTATTCCCGAATATTTTTGGCTCACCTGATGTGTCTACTTCATGAGTAAAGTTATTGAACACAGATTCTCTAACTATAAAATTTTCTTCAATAGAATTTACATTATGGGTTGTTCTTTTATCGTTAAAAAGACCACTAACCTTATTTATTACGTCTTCAATTGATGGCCAAATCTGTAAACTAACTCCTTCAAACACTTTATGAATTAGCTTAGGCGACTTAACTAAAGGCTCTTCTTTCAACTGCCTCTTGATTAACTCTATTTCCTTGAGATAATCTTCCACTTCTTCCAAGTCTGCTCCCCGAGCAGCTTTAATAGATAGCTGTAATGACCATATCAGCTGCTCGGCCAAATATTCATAGAAAGCTTCTTTATTTCCGCTATCTGCCATTTGGAGGGCTGATAAATATGCTGCCTTACCGGCGCTCTTAATTACAATCGGAGGATAACCAGCCCGCATCAGTACATAATTGACCAGCAGGCGGGCAATACGTCCGTTGCCGTCATCAAAAGGATGTATCCGGACAAATCCGTAGTGTAGCTCCGAAGCTGCTATAATAGGATGCTGATCAGCACTTTCATCCCTAAATTTTTGAATTAGCTCCTGCATCATCCGCGGAGTATCATCGGGGGAAG
>JBBRLW010000051.1:0-9353 GCA_038231115.1 Bacteroidia bacterium | reverse complement strand
CATTCGCTAAGCTCATTCGACATTCCAGAGGCTGAGATTTCTTCGGTCGGCTTGAAGGCCTTCCTCGAAATGACACCTTAGGGGGTAATGGATTTGGCTGAGCAGGTAATGCACCGGTCTGCGTATTATTCCATTTATACCCTAAGCTGTAATTTCGAGGGAGGGTTATGGTGACCTTGCGGCCTTCAAGCCGCTTGAGAACCTTACCCGACCGAAGAAATCTCAGACCCGCGCGAAGCATGTTCGGCAATGCGCGGAGCGTGTTATCCGATTCCAGAGGCTGAGATTTCTTCGGTCGTCCCTCGAAATGACCGCTCTTGGGGAATCAATGCACACATCTTAGGTCACCAATCCATTACCCTCCAGGGATATTGCAATCCCGTGGCTGAGATGCCCTGCCTCAAACTCCATCTGGATTACAATTCACAGGGCACAATTCAGCGGTTCGCTAATAATACGCTTAACTTTGCCGGTCTATTTAGGGATAGGTGAGGAAGGGTATTAGAGGGATAATAAGCATAGCGGCAATGCTATGGATGGGCATAACAATGCCTCCGGAGGCGACAGCACAAGTGAAGCCGACTGTCCGTCCGCCGGCCTATCGGATTTTTGAGCGCTCCGGATGGGTGGACTCCCTCATGTCCCGCATGAGCCTCGAACAAAAAATCGGACAGCTATTCATGGTCTCGGCATTCACCACCCGCGACAAGTATAATATCCACGACGTAAGCGAATTAGTCCAGAAATATCATATTGGAGGGGTCATCTTTTTTCGGGGCGGACCGATGCGAACGGCACTGGCCATCAACCGACTGCAGACTAAAGCCGAAATCCCCCTGCTGATGTCCATCGATGGCGAATGGGGACTGGCCATGCGTCTGGACTCAACCATTAATTATGGCTATCAGATGCCGCTCGGCGCCATATCAGATGACTCATTTTCCTACCGCATGGGCGCGCAGATTGCACGGGAATGCCGCAGAATTGGCTTCCAGGTCAATTTTGCCCCGGTAGTTGACATTAATAATAATCCGCTGAATCCGGTGATCAATCTCCGCAGCTTTGGAGAGAACAAGCAGGATGTTACCCGCCGCGGACTGATGTATATGCGCGGAATGCAGGATCAGCACGTTGTAGCGGTCGCAAAACACTTCCCGGGACATGGCAATACCTCAGTAGATTCTCATTATGATCTCCCAGTGATCCATAATTCGCGGAGCAGCATGGACTCTTTAGAGCTGTTTCCGTTCAAAGCCCTGTTTTCCGAGGGCGTCGGAGGCGTCATGACGGCGCATCTGAATATTCCGGCCTATGATACGACCTCCAACACGGCGGCCTCGATTTCTCCGGCGATCTCGACCGGACTGCTCCGCTGGCAGCTCGGATACAAAGGATTAGCCATCACCGATGCACTGAATATGAAGGGTGTCAGTAAATTTACCCGCCCGGGCGAGCTCGAATACAAGGCGCTCCTGGCCGGAAATGATATCCTGCTCTGTCCCGATAATGTCCCGAAAGCATTTGAAATGATCCGGGACGCCATAGATTCGGGATGTATCTCCATGGATTTCCTCAATCAGCGGGTGAGGGCAATTTTAGAGGTCAAAAAATGGAGCGGATTAGATCGCTGTCAGTATGTGGATACTACAAATCTGCTCAGAGACCTCAACCGTAGTCCCGCCCGTCTGCTGAAGCAGAACTTTGCGGCACGGGCCGTGACCGTTGTCCGGAATACGGCCAATTTGATTCCGGTGCGGCGCATGGATAATCTGAAGCTGGCTACCGTTGCATTCGGAGCCAAAGGGATGACTGCTTTCCAGGAACAGATCGGATTATATAGCCGCGCCGATAATTTTCAGATCAATATGTTCGGCAGAGATGCCGAGTTCGATACGTTGGAGCAGAACCTGAAGTCCTATAGCCTCGTTATTGCCAGCCTGCATTACCTCAGCAACCGGACAAACTCATACGGCATATCCGATAAAACGCTGAACATGCTGCAATCGCTGGCCAAGCAGAAGCGTCTGATTCTTGTGGACTTCGGTACGCCTTATGCCATGAGCCGCGTTCCGGATTGTGAGGAGCTGATCTGTGCCTGGCAGGATGATCCGGCTTTTCAGCACGCAGCCGCCGATATTATCTTCGGAAGCAACAACGCCTCCGGACATTTGCCCGTCAATGCCTCGGCAAGCTATCCGATCAGCTCGGGACTCATTACCGAGACGACAGGGCGCATACAATATACCTATCCGGAAGCCATCGGACTGGATTCGCGCCGGCTCGGCGAAATTGACTCCATTGCCATCCGTGCCATCCACGATGAAGCAACACCAGGATGTCAGGTTATGGCCATCAAAGACTCCAAAGTATTATATTTCAAGGCCTTCGGGAAACAAACCTATTCCGGAAAAACTCCCCTGCAAACCGACGATGTATTCGATCTGGCTTCCGTGACCAAGGTAGCGGCGACCACGCTCTGCGTCATGAAGCTATACGATGAAGGCCGGATCAGTCCGGAAAATTTCCTCGGCGATTTTCTTCCGGAGCTAAAAGGTACGAACAAAGAAAAGCTGACAATCCAGGAAGTCATGACCCATCAGGCGGGACTCATTGCCTGGATTCCTTTTTACAAAGCAACCGTCAGAGATATAAAGCGCAGGGATTCCTTCTACTGTGACCAGAAGGATAGTCAATATACGGTGAGGGTGGCTACAAAGATGTACCTCCGGAGCGACTATCCCGATACCATGCGCCGGATCATGGACCGATCGGCATTAGAAGAGCGTGGACGCTATAAATACTCCGATCTCGGATTCATGTATATGCAGCGTGTGGTGGAAAAAATCACGGGCAGGCACATCAACATCCTGGCTGATAGCCTATTCTACCGTCCTTTGGGGCTACGGACAATGGGCTACCTTCCGCTGAATAATCCGCAGATTCTGCCCGAGCAGATTGTCCCTACGGAGCTTGACACCGTCTTCCGGAAGCAGCTCCTCAAGGGAGATGTACATGATCCGGCGGCGGCCATGCTCGGAGGCGTATCCGGCCATGCCGGACTGTTTTCGGATGCATCGGACCTCGGTGTGCTGATGCAGATGCTTCTCAACAAAGGCTCCTACGCCGGCAGACAGTATCTGAAGCCGGAAACGGTTGCGCTGTTTACTCAGCCTTCCCTGACGGGAAACCGCCGCGGACTGGGCTGGGATAAGCCGGAGCCGAGCTTCCGCACCGGACCTACTTCCTTATATGCCTCGCCGATGACTTTCGGACATACCGGATTCACAGGCACCTGCTGCTGGGTGGATCCGCAGTCGCATCTGGTCTATGTGTTCCTGTCCAACCGCGTACATCCCTCTGCCGAGAACCATAAGCTCGTGGATACCAATGTCCGCACCCGCATCATGGACGTAATCTACCGCGCCATCCTCGGGAAGAAATTACCTTAATTCAGTGAACAGGTAATAACTAAGAGGTAATAAATAATAATTATTAGCTCTTAACTATTAGTTATTACCTCTTAGTTATTAGTTATTCTGCGATATAGATATCGCGGTATAATCTGCCGAGCTGATCATAATCAAGTCCGAAGCCGACCAGGAAGTCATTTGGCGTGCGGAAAGCGGCGTAGGCTACTTCGACGGGATATTTAAGCGCATCGGGCTTGAGAATCATGCTTGCAATGCTGACGGAAGCGGCACCTGACTCCTGCAGATCATGGCTCAGCTCATGGACGGTCAGTCCGGAGTCCACAATGTCTTCGAGGATCACAATATGTCTGCCTGTGATGCGTGTATCCAATCCAATAAGCTGCTTCATTTTGCCGGTCGAGCTGGTTCCGGAGTAGGAGGCAATCTTGACAAAGCTGATTTCCGCGCCGGCGATGCTGAGGTTGCGGAACAATTCCGAAGCAAAGAAGAAGGCTCCGTTGAGGATCACAAGAAATACCGGAGCTTTATCGGCATAATCAGCCTGTATCTGACGGGCTATCCCTGCCGTGCGGAGCGCAATTTCCTCGAAAGCAATATGCTTCCGGAAATACTTGTCGTGCAGGCTGATCCGCTCGGGCGATTGATTGTCCATAGATTCCATCATACTACAAAGGTAGCGGAAAGGCTTTAGAGCGAGAGTCCGATGGAATAACCAAAAAAGAGGATTGGCAACGACTTATACGTCAGCTTGGAAGATATATAGCTCGTTACGATACCCTGATTATCAATAGTCTTTGTTTCTGCCAGATCATGATCGTCCACCAATCGCAATCCAAACCCGATGTAGGCATTATGCAGGATATCAGAGGTAGAGGAAGGCTGCTGCTGCTGTCCGAACAGTACGCCCATATCAATCATTCTATAGGAGGCATCGTTCTTATCTGCGTAGTAAGCACTGGGATCATTGGCTTGGAAATTAGTGCCGGGAGTCGTGATATTATACTGGAAGTACCTGACAATCGGCGCGATATATATCCCATCAAAGGATCGCGTTCCGCTTGGATAAATCTGTATGGCCAGATATCCGCCTCCCCCGGCGGTGGCCTCATACGGGCCGCGCTCCTGACGGTAGCGGTTTCCGCTGAGTGCTTCATAGACAAAGTCACGATAGGTAAGCGCTGCCATGGCTTCAATGGCTATATAATGAGTAACCAGGCGCTCATAAGAAAATCCAAACACGCCACGTCCAATAAGCAGCGGATTAATGCTCAGGGCATTACGCTCATAAAAATCTGATTTGCCGAGGTTCTTCTGGTTGCGGCTACTGCGTCCGGATGCGTGCTTCTTACTATCCTTTTTGTAGGAATCATCATCTGAAAACACACGGATCTGGCTGCTGCGCTCCCGCGGCGGCTGAGGGCTATCCCTGCGCGTACTGTCCTGTGCCTTAGCCTGAAAAAAGTTCAGACTTCCGAGCATAAGCAGGACTACCAACAGTGCTTCACGCATCCTCATAGACAAATATACAAATAAAGGCGCAAGGATGTTCTTGAAGATCTATTTATCATCAATTCATCGTATTAGGCAAACTCCCGTATCACCAGTTCCACCGGATCTGCCCGCTGATCATGGTCGTACTGCCGGTACGGCTTATCCGGCTGTATGCACTCAAATGGCGACTGATTTTCTGCTGGAGCATCAGATACCAGGAGCTGCCGGATCCGGAATAGGAGCGGACGGTGTAGTGCATGGCAATATCCTGCTCGTTGGCATAGATACGTCCGGAGGCGTATGGTACATCATAAACCGAGTAGCGCAGGCTCAATCCCGTACTTCGACTTTGTGGCGTATACTGAATCTCCTCGAATAACATATAGCCGACGCTGTTGCTGCTGCTCTGAACGGACTCGAAACGGGTACGCATTACAAATGCCGACGGTAATGGCAGGGCGCAGGAAAGCCTCAGGGAGCGGTACGATCCTCCGGCGAGGCTATGAAAATGATCCTCCGGATGGGATAATATCGTATCGCTCAGGGACGCATTACGCAGCCCCGACTGTGTCCGGAATCGTGCCTGAATCTGGATCCCCTCCGGAGAAGTCCATTGTACGTCGCTGATGAAATCATGTCCGGAAGCAGGTGCATCCAGACGATAGCGCGGAAAAAAGCTCCGGAATATATCTGCCGAGCCACTAATTTTCAGCGTTTTGCGCGGCCACGAGGTACTGACGATATAGGTTCCCTGCTCGTTATTGAGGCTGCTACCGGAGGAAAGCGCATCCGCATAAGGCATCGTATAGTCTATGCTATAATATCGGCTGAGCAGGCCAATATCAAGGCTTCGGTTCAGAGAGAGCAATACGCCACCGAGTCCGGCAAGACTCATCCGCCGGCCAAGCGCTCCCTCTCCGAAGAAAACTACATTCCGGAAATGATATTTTCCGGATACGGACGCGCCAGAGAGCGCATTCGAGTCATTTTTATATCGCTGATAGACATGCGCTGCCGGATTATACAGCGGCAGATCATAGTGCGCATAAAAGGTATTGAATGCCAGCTCTCCCTGATAGCCCCGCCAGGAGAGTGATGTCCCAAAAATACTCTCGCCGAGGCTATGCCGCGTGGATCTTTCCTGATCTGTACGGTGATAGCCAGAGCTTAGCAGTCCGGATACATACGCACCCGAGACGGAGTCTGCCTGTATAATCCGTGAATCAATTTCTTTGCGGGAGGCAAATCCGAGCAGGCTTATGTTATTGGAAAGGCGATATTGGAGGGCGACTCCCCGGAAATAGCGATTCTCGTTAGCCGAGCGGTATCCGGATAGTTGCTCTCCACCACGTGCGAGCAGGCCAGCATCCAATACCCGCTGCGGAGCAAAGGCTGTCCGGCACAATACTCCCTGACCGAGGGATATGTTATAGTCTCCGGCGATGATATCGAGCTTGCGGATCGTCCTCAGGCGGATAAATCCGGAGTAAAAATCAGCGGGGATACGCTTATTGAATCCCTCGCCGGCATCATTTTCCAGCGTGAATCCGGCTTCGAGCTGCTTTCCGGAGTTATAATGGTAGCGCATGGACGTAGCGAATCCAGCACCCGCCGGATACTTTTTCCGGTCAAAATCCGATTTATAGCGGACAGATTGCAGCAGCGTCTGCCGACTATTTCCGAGCAGCTGATCCAGACTATGCCGAGGTGCATCCAGATCATTTCTAACATAGACAAAAGGACGTATCCGCGCAATAATATCCAGCCCCCATCCTTCAATGGATTGTAGCTCATAAATAGATATAAATCTGCCGACTTCCGCTTTATAGGCCTCAAATGCTTTGATCTGATCTCCGGAAAGGAGATAGAGCTGCCTGAGCTGATCGGTAGCCTGAGGCGTGTTCAGGTCAAGCGGATGTCCGAAATAATATTCCAGATAAATCCGGAGCGAGGTATAATCCAGTTCCGGATCGTCATAAGCGGCGGCGGCAAACTCTATATACTGATTTATCTGCTGCTCCTGGGTCAGCAGCGTACTATCCGATTCCTGTGCAGATACATTCCGGGGAAATAGTGCCGTCACTATCACAAAGAACACTGACATACCCATGCGCAAGCCCATCAGCTTCCCTTTTAGCCTGTCATCATACTTTATTTCTCCCCTGCTCCTCACTCCGCTCAAATATTAATTATTACTTGTTACCTATTACCTCTTAACTGTCACCGGATATATCCGATTCCTGCGGCGGAAGTAGTTCCGAGCCAGGGATGCTCCGCCAGCGAAATCTGTACGCTCAGCCCCTTGCCGCTCCTGATACGCATTCCGATGCTATATTCCAGCTGATCAAAGTCGGCTGTAACAGAGGGCAGCGTGGATAGTCCTGCCTGAAAGCTAATGCGCGTGCTGGCGCTGTAATTTATTCCCAGAGATATACGTCCGTAGCCCGCCAGATTCGTACTACGGAAACATCGTTCCAGGCTCAGATAGGCAGTCGCTGCCGATGAAAATCCGTGAGCAGCCTCTAAGCGGAACCGTGTGTTATCGCGCGGACGGAGGTAGTTTTCCGGATTATACGAACTGACCTCCAATGGGATAGTCAGTGCCGAAGCAAATGTCCACTGCGGAGAATAAATATAAGCTACCGAAACACTTCCGCAGGGTTGTATATTGCTATTGTATCCCCGGATATACTGCCGCGCCGTGCTGATGAGTGCTCCTCCGTAGAGCTTTGCGCCCAATCGGATGCCATACGATATACCCATTGCATCGCGGCTGAAATAGGCTCCGGAAGGCTCATGCGAGAGAACGATCCCCAGAGCGCTGACTTTGTTAATCCGGAAGCATCCGGCTATGCTCCCCGAGCTCAGCTGAGCTATGTTGTAATTGCGCTGGACATATCCGTTGAGGGCATATTTTGATGTATCACACAAACGAGGCATCAGTGCCGGAAGGTTCTGCGCCAGCTGTGCATCGCTGTATAGCAGTCCTGCACCGGAAAGTCCCAGCTGCGCCGCCCCCTGTGCCGGAGAAGTAGTCTGTGCATGGACACTTATCTGCCCACAGCATAGCACAAGCATCAGGAGGGGCATCAGAAAAGCCTGTTTCAAACGATAGTATATGTTATAATTCATCAATAACACATCCGGAAATTTATCTGATGAACTCTTCCCGTCTGCTTACGCTCCAGGCCTCGGCTTTATGCGCAAAAAGAACTTTTGTCCGTGCCCAGGTCCTGGCAAAAAGATCCGAGCTACGATAATTTTCAAGCGCCTGAGCGTCCTTCCAGAAGCTATAGGTGAAGAATATAGCAGGGTCATCCTCTGATTGCAATAGCTCTACGCGCCCGCATCCTTCAAAGCGGCTGATAAACGGATAGACCTCCGCAAAGAGGGACTCAAAAGCGGCGATATTATCGCTATGGAAATGCAGCTTGACGATCCGGATCATACCTGACAGGGCCTGTTTTCCGGCGAAATTACGTCCCGAGCTGCGAATCGTCAGCTATGGCCTGAAAAAATTTCGCTATATTTGATCACATGAATGCCGAGTCCCTGAAAAACAGGCGCTATTACTACGTGGAACGTACCAGGGATCAGGCTGCTACGGATTGCCAGATGAGTTCAAGGCAGAGCTGGATCTGATGGATGCAGAATATGAGGCCGGAAATGCCGTGTTTTATACACCTGACGAAGTCAAAGCGTATAGTAAGTAGAGTCATCGAAACAGGCAGGATATAGCAATAGCTATCTCCTTCTGCCGCGACCACCACCGCCATCGCGCCGCTGACCGCCGCCTCCGCTGTCATTGCGTCTGCCACCACCGTCTGAAGAACGCTGATTTGAGTCCATATCCGGACGCTCTTCGTCGCCCTCATGGACAAAAGCCATATCTATCTGGCGGGCGCTCAGGTTCGCGCTCATGATCCGCACTTTCTGCACGCTTCCCAGCTGATATACACGTCCATGATTCTGCCCGCGGATCAGGTACTGCTCTACGTCATAGATATAATGATCGTCACGCAGATCCCCGATTCTGACCATGCCTTCGCATTTGTTTTCCAGCAATTCCACATAGATGCCCCACTCCGTTACACCGGAGATAATACCATCATATATGTCTCCCACATGATCCATGAGGAACTCCACCTGCTTGAACTTGATTGACGCGCGCTCGGCCTCGGAAGCACGAATCTCCATTTCCGTGGAGTGCTTTGCTTCAGCTTCTACTTCGTCCTGGTTGATCCCGCTTTTTCCGGCCAGATAATGTGCCAGCAGCCGATGTACAATTACATCTGGATAACGGCGAATTGGCGTAGTAAAATGTGTGTAAAAATCAAAAGCAAGGCCATAATGTCCGCTTTTGGTCGTTGTGTAGATCGCTTTGGACATGGTCCGGATGGCTACCGATTGAAGCATATTCTGCTCCGGCTT
>JBBRLW010000050.1:0-9442 GCA_038231115.1 Bacteroidia bacterium | reverse complement strand
CCTTTGTTGGGACATCATACGTCCGGAGTGCGCAAAGAATTTTATCGGAGTACAGAGGATCTCGAAAATCACGCACAGGACGATCCGATTCCAGTACTGATGCGCTATTTAAGCGCTGAAGGAGTATCCCCCGAAGTATTGGATCAGATTAATACCGATGCTATCGAGCGTGTAGCCTCGGATTTTGAGCACGCCGTAGCTTCGCCCGATCCTGATCCTGAGTCTGTTTATCTCCACGAATTTGCGGAGAGTCAGGTGAAGGAAGAGAAAGGCGAACGTAGTCCGGAGGGTGCCCGAACCATAATCATGGTGGATGCCGCGCTGTTTGCAGTTCAGGAAATCATGGAAGAGCATGAAGAGGCTATTTTATACGGTCAGGATGTAGGCCGCCGATTGGGCGGTGTATTCCGCGAAGCCGCTACCCTGGCTGAAAAATTCGGAGACGATCGTGTTTTTAACACACCGATCCACGAAGCCTATATTATCGGATCAACAGCAGGCATGGCAGCCGTTGGTGTCAGGCCAATTGTGGAAGTCCAGTTCTGCGATTATATTTTCCCGGGAATTAATCAATTGGTAACAGAGCTATCCAAGAGCTGCTACCTGACGATGGGCAAATTCCCCATAAGCTCCGTCATTCGCGTGCCTATTGGTGCGTACGGAGGCGGTGGACCTTATCACTCCGGATCCCATGAGTCCATACTGACAAGCATCAAGGGAATCAAAGTCGTCTATCCGTCCAATGCAGCGGATATGAAGGGACTGATGAAATCGGCCTGGCACGATCCTAATCCGGTTGTCATGCTGGAGCATAAAGGACTATACTGGTCCAAAGTGCCCGGCACAGAAGCCGCGAAATGTCCGGAGCCAGATCGCGATTATATTATTCCCCTCGGCAAAGGACGTATTGCCATAGAAGCCAATCCGGAGCAGATCCGGCGTGGAAACTCCTGCGTGGTTATAACATACGGAATGGGCGTCCACTGGGCACAGAATGCCGCCAAAGAATTGAATGGCGAGGTAGAGGTACTGGATCTCCGTACTTTATATCCGATGGATGAGAAACTGGTAATGGAACGTGTCCGGCTGCATGGCAAATGCCTGGTTCTGACGGAAGAGCAATTGCTCAACAGCTTTGCCGAGTCCGTTGCCGGACGTATAGCACAGGCCTGCTTCAGCGAGTTGGACGCTCCGGTGGCCACGCTGGGAGCGGCTAATCTTCCGGCAGTAGCCATGAATATCCGCCTCGAAGCCGAGATGCTTCCAAGCAAGGATAAGGTGCTGAACAGAATCAGAGCATTATTGGAAGATTAAAGCACAGGAATATGAGGTCATCATTTTTGTATGTTTCTGACAATCACAAATAAATAAAATTGAAAAATCACCTCCTTTACTTTTTTATCCTGGCACTATGACCCTCCACGAGATCATAGGATACATAAGCGCTGACATATCCCTGCCGGACTATAATCCGGTAATCCGACAGATATGTACGGATTCGCGTACGATCACAGAGCCAGGTGCGGCGCTATTCTTTGCTATCCAGCAGGGAAACAGTAACGGAAGCCGGTTCATTTCCAAAGCTATACAGGATGGCGCAGTAGCCATCATCACCGGAGATGACTTGCAGCTTGATAGTAATATGTCAGTTCCGCTTATCCGCTGCAGTAATGCTCTGGAAGCCCTGCAGCATCTGGCGATATCCTTGCGCCATCAAATGACAGAGGCATTTGTAATAGGCATCACCGGATCGTATGGCAAAACCACCATCAAGTCATGGATGCAGCAGCACTATGGAGAACAGCTCTGGACTTCCCCTGGGAGCTATAATTCCCAGACCGGAGTCCCCATATCCGTGTTTGAAGCATATAAGGTATATCAGCAGGGGAAAATCAGGGCTTTTATGTTCGAGGCAGGCATATCGCTCCCTCGGGAAATGAAAAAGCTGCGCGAGATGATCCGGCCTGATCTGGCTGTATTAACCAATATCGGAGAGGCACATCTGGTCAATTTCTCCGACAGGGAATCATTAATACAGGAGAAGCTTCAGCTTCTGGATGAGGCTCCTTCTGTGTTGGTCAATTTAAATGACCCAGATGTAGCAGAAGCATATCGGACAATATGGAGTGGACTGCCGCGTCCGGAGCATCAGCGGGGCTGGCACTGGATCAACAGTAGTTATGGACTTATAGAAGGCTCGGTACTATCAGAGCGCGGCGTTTTAATTGCAGAAAATAGTACAGATCACGTGGAATCGCCCTATTTTGATCCACAAAATCCCCTTCCGCTATCCAATGAGGCTTATGCCGAAAACATTGTCAATTTCAGGGAATTATGCCGCGTGCTGTCTAATTCATACGACGGGATCAGGGCAGATATCCCCCAGGATTTTTCTGCTTTTCAGCCCCTGCCGATGCGTCTGGAGACTTTCCCCGGACAAAACGCCACAACTGTTATCAATGACAGCTGGATATCCGATCTGCTCTCGCTCAAGGCCGCGCTGGATCTCCTCCGGAGCCAGACTGCCTATCCCCGAAAGACGCTGATCTTCTCGGATCTGCAGCAAAGCCATCTCAAAGATAGCGACTGGATTAGCCGGATGGCAGAGCTTATCGGGGATGCGGACGTTACAAGACTAATATGCGTCGGAATTAAGATCCAGGCGCAAAAGCATCAGTTTGGCCTGGATCACATCGTATTCTATAATACAACGGAGCTATTAATACAGGCCATCAAGTCGGGCATTGAGACCTTCTCTTCCGAGGCGATCCTGATTAAAGGTGCACGGAGCTTCGGATTTGAGCGCATTGCAGATATGTTAAGAGCTGAAGTCCATGAGACTTCGCTATCCATCAATATCACAGCCATGCAGCGGAATATAAACGTCTATAAATCTTTGTTGAGGCCGGAGACCCAGATTATCGGGATGGTCAAGGCACTTGCCTATGGCGGAGGCTCCTATGAAATTGCTCAGGCACTGATAGAAAAGGGCATCAGTTGGCTGGCCGTAGCCTATACGGATGAGGGCGTCGATCTACGGCAGAAGGGTATAACACAGAAGATCATGGTCATGAATCCTTCTACGCAGGGCATTCCTATGATGCTCCGTTATAATCTGGAACCGGTGATCTATGATATGTCTTATCTTCATGCCTTTACGGAAGCAGTCAAACAAAGCGATGCTATAGACAAACACCTGCATCTGAAGCTGAATACGGGCATGAACCGCCTCGGATTCAATGCAGCGGATATTCTTGAGCTGATAGAGTTTATCGGTAATAACACAGCGCTTATCCGTATGGACAGTATTTTTACGCATCTGGTGGCGACTGAGGATCCTATGCACGATAAATTTACGCACACACAGATTGATCTGTTTCACTCTATAGCCGACCAGATCAGCGGGCAGCTTCATTACCGACCTGCGCGGCATGTGCTTAACTCGGCCGGAGCTGTACGTTTTCCAGAGTATCAGGCGGATGCCGTACGGCTCGGCATCGGACTCTATGGTATTGACCCCTCAGAGCAGCTCGGCGGACAGTTGGAGCATGTCGCGGCATATAGAACTACCGTATCTCAGGTGCATCAGCTTCGCGCTGGAGATAGCGTAGGATATAGTCGCAGGGGAGTTGCAGATCGTGATATGCGTACGGCTACCATCGCCCTGGGCTATGCCGACGGATTCCGACGCAGCCTCGGCAATGGACGTTTCTCTGTTATTATACGGGGACATGAGTGCCCTACCATAGGCTCCGTCTGTATGGATATGACAATGGTCATTCTACCTGATGCGGTTCAGATTTCAGCGGGCGATGAAGTCATCATTTTCGATGCCCGCCACCCGATCCATAACATAGCCCGCGCCATGGACACCATCCCTTATGAGGTACTGACCAGCATTAGCCCTCGAGTACGGAGGATATATTGGAGAGAGTAGGGTATATGATAAAAATCAGCAATGATTCTTTGCTCTGCCTCCCACCTATCTACTGAATTTCGGGTCCAGCTGCTCTTTCAACTCGGGATGCTCCTTGACATAATGCGCTACAAAGGAGCAATAGATCATCACCGGCTGATGTGCTGATTTGGCGTATGCAAAGGCCGCTTTGGCCATCTTGCTTGCAATACCCTGTCCTTCTAAATGCGGAGGTACTTCCGTATGCACAAAAGCGATATTATCGCCGTACATGCGGTAATCCAGATGAGCTATATCCTTACCCGATATATATTCAAACCGCTGAAGGTCAGAATTATGTGTGACTTCTGTTTCCATGTTATTCCATATCATCAACAACTGTGATACGCTATTGGTTGCACTCTGCCCATTAAGTCAGGCTGCATTCTGCCCATATTATATTTGTAATTCAGTATTCCTGACTCAGTATTTATTCTTAGATTTGGCGAAAATGAGTCCGATGATTACTAAGGCCTTAAGACTACTTTGTTGCTTTCTGATGTGCCATGGCTCCGGATATGGGGAAGGCAAAGGGCATCCCGAGTTCGCCGGAAGAGTTTCCGCTACGTTTATCATCCACAGTGGAATGACATTCAGCGCAGCCCTCGGATTCTGGCAGCAGTTCAATAATATCCAGCCCTCTGCCAATATCAACGCGACCTGGTCTCTGGGGCAGCGCAATATCGGAAACTGTGAGGCTTTCAAGCAGAAATCGCTTTTCAATATCACCTTCAGTCCGATGTTTACTTTCGGTTTGCTCAAGCGCTCTACATACGAAGAACTGAATCCCTATTACTTCGGATATGCCTCGGCAGTGACGAGCAATTTTGCCTCGGCAGCAACGATCGGTTCCATATTCTATGTTACTCCCAAAGGATACGGAGCCAATATCATGACCTCCCGCAACCGCTCGCAGCAGCTGATGTATATTCAGCTCCGCCATGACTGGAATCAGGGAAGAAATGGACTCATTGTGAATATCTCGGAAGATTATCTTTCTGATTTTTTTGCGTTTGAGCCTTTCATGGACCGCCGCGACCGCTACTTCACCGGAGGTCTTAATCTTCAGTTTAAATACGACAGATATTACCGCATCAAATACTACACGGATTGCTACACTGGCGACTCTTACTCCGACCGTATGCAGTATCCGGATATAGTCTATAATAAAAGCCGCCTGAGTGGAAATGCCCAAATTACGGATCGCTATGCATTTCAGGATCCCGGGCAGCGTTTGCTCAATCAGGGACGCAATTTGATCGCATTTGAGTTTCCGGGGCAGCAGATCACGCCTCAGCTCCAAGACGGACGCTATGCTGGATTCCAAACCAATATCCAGATTGTCATAGGATTGCAGGGTGGAACTACGCCATCATTGGGTAAATTTTGGGGGAATCACATGTTTTTACAGGACAAAATCCACAATAGAATCAGTATAGATAAAAACGGGTCAGATTCTCTTGAGTATTCGACCACACATTTGCACCATTTCTACCGAAAACCAGATCAGAGTCTCTGGAAAACCTTCATCTTCGGAGGGAGTATCAATTTCAACCCGGGCTTTAAAGAGATTATCCGATGAGAATTTCAGCTACTTGCAGGTTTCTTGTTTTCAGTCTGCTGGGTTTGCTGACGTCGTGTAAAACCAGCGTCCCTAATTTCTCCGCTCTGGCACATACTAATGCGGAACTGTTATCAGCAAGTCATACCACACAGGACTTGCCCATACCTGACCTGGGCTCTCCGGACTATAAGATATTAACACAGCGGATATTTCTCAGGCGCCTGGCTGATTACAGCACGGCCGCAAATTTCAGCAATTTTAATGCGAGCCAGATCTACCGTTTCAGTCCCTGTGATGCCAACGGATACGGGGTAGTATTCATTGGCGAAGCGTATCCGGACATTGACTTTTTCCGCAAGTACTCCGGAGAAGGGACTGTTCTCAAACACAACCTTATGCTATCAGACTCCAATGGGTATTTTAAGCCCTATCGATATGAGTCAGAGAATCGGATTATTGTGTTTTCAGGGGATGCAACCGGAAGGTTCAGTATTTCCGGACGGCATTCACACCGTAAATGCCCCAAGGACGCGGACGAGTATTTTGATCTGGATGCCAAAATTTTCCGAATGAGCAATGTTTCCTCTGATTTTGCTACGCTGACTAAAGTATCCTCCAAATACTCCCGTAGCTTAGACTGGATGCCTGGCAGTGAGTATTCTATGCAGGCGCTCAAATTTGCTCCGGACAATACCCTTGCTGCTTTCGATTTCCTGGATGCCTTCCTCAAAAATCTCTTGGTCTATGGCGCCGATGATCAGCTGCCGGATATTCCGCTCAGAGTAGCACGTGTTTTATATCATACGAAATCTGACCCCGACTCCCTGAATGGCTGGATATTTCTGCCCGAATCTAATTACAGGAAACTCAAGCTCCTCTCTCCGGATAAGCGCATGCCAGTCAAGTCTTATACGTATCAGGATACTTTGGATCAGGTAAAGGACAATAAGTATCAAAATAAAGGTGCCTCACAAATTCAGAGATATATCAGTTCCGGAGGCTCTACTAAGTACAATAATACTCCCGATAGTAAGACATCTAAGAAACGGATCCCTGTTCCAATACCAGTTGATACAGTTCAAAAACTCGATATTATCCAGCTGGCGTATTTACGGAGGGATATGCCCAGGTTTAGTGACAATAACAATAGATATGTCAAGGGAGAGGTAGTGAATTATGCACGTCTTGGCCAGAAATGGAACATCATTGAGGCTGTATCTTTAGAAGGAAAATATCGCTGGCTGCATATCTGCCGCAAGCCCTTGTAATGATTGACTATTTTACAGGAAATTCATTTCAGACAGATTTTGGCATGAAAATTATATGTACGTACATATAATTTTAAACAGATCAAAACAATGAAAAAATTAGTACTTACGCTGGCTATTGCAGCCCTATCAGCGGCGACATCCTTTGCGCAGACTGCAACCTGGAAAGTAGATGTATCACACTCGAACATGATCTTCACGGTCGAGCACATGGTCATTTCGGAAGTAGAGGGCAGCTTCAAGCTATTTGACGGAACGATTACATCTGATAAAGCAGATTTTTCCGATGCCAAAATCGCCTTCACGGTGGACATCAACTCTATCAACACCGATAACGAAATGCGTGACGGTCACCTCAAAGGCGAAGACTTCTTCGAAGCGGCCAAATTCCCTAAAGCCGAGTTTGTTTCTACCTCAATGAAAAGTGTAGGAAAAAATAAATATAAGCTCACAGGCAATCTGACGATGCACGGCGTAACACGTCAGGAAACATTTGATCTGGTGTATCGCGGAACAGGCATGGATCCTTACGGAAATACCAAGGCAGGATTCAAAGCGACAGGGAAAATCAACCGTCAGAATTATGGCGTAAAGTGGAGCAAAACTACCGAAGCCGGAGCTGTTGTATCCGATGAGGTTCAACTGACAGTTAACATAGAAGCAGCCAAGCAGAAGAAATAAGGATAGGTTCTTTATTTATAGATAAATTTGTTGTGTCCCGTGCAGAGAATAATTTCTCTGCACGGGATTTTTGTTTCCGGACAGGCTCCCAAACAGTCGGCCTTGATTCTTGAGCTGCATATCCTATATTTGTAAATACAATGTTATCAAAAGGATATGAAATCTGAGTATATGGATCTGCTGATGCGTATTCAGGTGCTTATACCGGTCACGGTCGGTTTCCTGTTTATCCTGCTGTGGATGCTTCAGAGGGTGTTGATTCCACGAGAGCCCAATTTCTGGATCGGCTACCGGACACGTGCTTCTATGAAAAACAGTGATACCTGGCAGCTGGCCAACCGGATCTCTATGGCCTGGATGCTCCGCATGGGCATATTTCTGTGGATTATGGCTTTCATAGGCACCCGCATAGATATGGATCCGGGCATCGGCGCGGCCTATGCCGCCGGAGGTGTCCTGCTTTCCGTAATCATTATCATCGGTTGCACGGAAGCCTATATGAGCGAAGTATTTGACTCCACAGGCCGCAGAAAGCAGCTGAGGCAGGTGTAATAGTTTATCCAATAATAGCTGTCTAAGAGCCTGTCCAAGAATTTTTATTTGCGCATTTAAGATGATTTTGGTGCCAGCCAGGACGGGCTTTGAAAGACATAGCAGCGCTTCTACGTTCAAAAAGACCAACGCAGGATGGCGCGAAAAGCATCCAAATAAGCTTTATAAAATTTTTAGACAGGCTCTAAGATACATTTCAGTATCATTCCCCACCTCCCTCCCTTTAGGCCCTCGGACATATCCTTTCCTTCTCCTCACCGTATCTTTGTAGACATGAAAATGCTGGAGAATAAAGTAGTGCTGATTACAGGCGGCAGCCGGGGGATAGGCAAGGGCATCGCGGAGAAATTTGCTTCCGAGGGTGCGGATATTGCCTTTACATTTCTAAGCTCGGTGGAGAAAGCCCGTGCTTTTGAGGCTGAACTCTCCGCGATGGGGATCCGTGCCCGCGGATACCAATCGGATGCTTCCAATCATTCCGCAGCCGAAAAGCTGATCGACGATATTCTTGAGGAGTTCGGGGCGCTGGATGTAGTCGTCAATAATGCAGGTATCACGCGCGATACGCTTCTGATGCGGATGTCAGAGCAGCAATGGGATGAGGTCATGGAGACCAATCTGAAATCGGTATTTAATATCTCCAAATTTGCAATCAAGCCGATGATGAAGGCCCGCAAAGGCGTGTTCATCAATATGAGCTCGGTAGTAGGCGTGAACGGCAATGCGGGACAGTCCAATTACTCGGCTTCCAAAGCCGGTATCATCAGCTTTACGAAGAGCCTGGCCAAGGAGCTTGGGTCACGCAATATCCGATGCAACGCCATTGCCCCGGGATTCATCGAGACGGAAATGACTGCCGAGCTGGACGCGAAAGTCAAGGAGGAGTGGATCAAAACCATTCCGCTCAAACGCGGCGGAACCACAGAGGATGTTGCTAATCTGGCGCTATTCCTTGCCAGCGATCTCAGCGGCTATATAACAGGTCAATGCCTGAATGTAGATGGCGGAATGTTGATGTAATATATCCTCAGACGGGATTTATATCCGCATCATGGACATAATCATTAATGCGGTCATGACCAGAACAAGCATTACCGCACCGATGCGGGCAATCCATACACCTGCAGCTTCTTCAAAATTGCTGATTTTGGTATCGCGTTTCAGAATTCCGTTCTGATTAATAATACGTGCATAGATCATATTGGCCTGGATGACATCATCGTCCGAGAAATAATAGCGTACTATCGGAACGGAGAGACGCTGTTGCTCGTAGCTGATCCGCGCCCGACCTAAGGCTTCCTCAAAACTCAGCTGCTCTATAGATCCAAGGGGAATAGAGATCACATTATGTCCATGGAGGTAAATGCTTCGTGGACGTCCCGTGGCATAGATAGCGCTCGAGGACTCGGATTCATTATGGTG